>JAUPKV010000571.1 GCA_030837265.1 Methanobacteriota archaeon | reverse complement strand
GATAATTTCAAATTACAGCTCAATAGCTAAACTTATAACTATTATCACTAAAAAATTATTGAATGTATAACTCACAAAGATTAAATTCTCCTACAATTATTTTTAGTATGTTTTCCTTATCCTTTGCCCTTAAACTTGCCCAATACACCAGAAAAGTTATATTTAGTTTCAGATGTCTCTTCTTCCTGATTCTTCTTTTTCCTATTCTCCATTTTTTCAACTCTCCTTTCCACAATATACTCTCCGATAGGAGTGATAAAACCAACCAGGATTCCCAGTCCAATAAAGATATAAATAACAGTGAAAATCTTTCCGATATCCGTTTTTGGAGTGAAATCGCCATATCCGACCGTTGTAAGAGTAATTACCGAGAAATAGAAAGAATCAAGCCACCCCCAGCCTTCAACATCGTGATAAAAAAAAGTGCCAACAGTAAGGGTTAACATCGCTAGATAAAGAAGGGATCGAAACGTCGGATCTTTAAGCATCTTTCTGAGCACTCTCAAAAACGCTAGTATGGTTATAAAAAACGGAATCACAACCTTTCCCCCTCAATACGCTCACATCATCTAATTTGAAATCACAAACAAAGAAAACCGCAAGCCTACAACATGTTTCTAATTGAAGAAAACAAGTTATTCATACACCCTTCCCTAAACATATCTGCCATCTATGATTAAAAATCCATCCCTGCGCACTAATAAGCACTTGTTTTCTATCCTTAGATTAATGAAAAACAAAGCACTAATTAAATTCAATAAATACATCTAATCGACTTTCAGATTGAAATGAGACTCAAGTAACTCACTCATAAACTCGATAAGTTAGTCTGCTTGAGTGAGCAAAGCGAGCGAAACAGACATCGTGCTGTTGCGATTACATCGCAACTCCCAGAAAATATTCGATTTCCTGTGATCCCGAAGCGGAACTCGGGTGTTAGAAAAGCGCGCTGTCAATTCTATCCCATTTACTGAAACTCTTTCTCAACAGGTAAGCAGCAAGAGGAATGAGCAGGAGGTCTAATAGCACGTAAAAAGGGCTAAACATTGACAGGACAATACTAATAAGCAGGACCGGAACGATCGAAATGGCATAGATTGCAAAGGTCTTTCCATTGTACAGATTTATTGAGGGGGAAAGCCCTGTCAGGTAGATCAATATCGAGACCATATAAACCGATATGGAAATATCGAGCAGCAGAGATGGGAGCAGAGATGGGAGCAGGGCTGAAGGCCTTTTTATAAGGGCAAGCAGGATAAGAATTGAAAACGGAATTAGATTGAGGATAAAATAGCTATTCAATTTATTCTTTATCATGTCCGAGACTCTCAGGGGAAAAAAGAGATAAGAAGCAAAGATATCGTATTCAGTAAGCCAGTTATACATTGAAGAAGACAGAACACCCAGTATAAGGGAAAACAGAATATAAGTATTCAAAACCGGAATGACTTCTCCAAGGGCTGACAGGAGCATCCAGATAAGGGCTGCAGGAAGCAAAAAAGAGAAAATTATTTTCCCAAATCCTCCTTCACTCCTTTTAAGGTCAAGGAAATCTTTTGCAACAAAAGCTGTATATCTGTAGGAACCCAGATATCCGCATATTCTAGAAAATGAGTTTGGAAAGCTTTTTTTTGCCTGGGGAAAGTCTACCTTTAAAAAAATTAGAGATAAAGCCGCAGGAACGGTTATAAGGAGAAGGGAAAACAAGAGCTGGTTTTCGGAAGGGTCCAGGAAGAAGGACAGGCTTGGTAGGTTGTACAGGAATGTGGAGTCCAGATTTCCGGAAATAAAGAGCAGAAAAATAGCTACAGCCAGTAAGCCTGAAATAAACAGCTTTCCTGAGTGCGCATAAACTGTAGATAGTAAAAACACCATAGACAGCCCGATCATGAAGGACAGGGAAAGGGTTAGAAGGAGAGTAAGCAGAACTCCAGGAAGGCGAAAACTACCTGAAGGGACAAGTTCCGCAGCAAGAGCGAAACCCGTGATAAAGGGCAGGACATAAAGGATAAAATAGTATACTATATCTTTTACAAGGAAATTTGCAAAAATCACCCTCTGGGAAACAGGGAGCGTCCTCGAAGAATAAGCTATCAGGCTTGCCTGCCCGAAGCGTCTGTTCATGAATTCACGGCCCATCAGTCCGAAGGCTCCGACCATGCCTCCTACAAGCAAAAAAAAGTAATGCATTCCAAGAGCTATCTGGGCATAAGAAAAAATTTCTCTAAAAATCGGCAGGATAAGACTTACGAAGAAGGTAAACAGGAAGATAAAGAGGGGAAAAAGGGCAAAGCCGCTATTTCCAAAGATGTTTGAATGTATTCGCCATTCTTCTTTAATCATGCTTTTGAATATTTCAAACATGGTATCCCCGTTATCCCTAGTATCCCTGGTATCCCTATATTTATATTTTAACAGATGTATGCTTTTAATATACGCATTGCCCGGGTATTTTCGAGCAAGCTATGTAGTCACCTGGCCTGCTCACGAGTTCAAGGAAGAATTCTTCAAGTTTTCTGCCCTGAAGCACAGGGTCATCCAGACGTCCTGTGTAAACGAGGTTCCCTTTGTAAATAATCCCGATACTGCTGCAGATTTCATTTGCGATTTCCAGAATATGAGTGGAAATGAATACCGTTCCCCCGTGATTTACATAGTCTTTGAGAAAATCCTTGACTTTTCGCTGCATTACAGGATCCAGGTTGATGAGAGGCTCATCGATAATAGCGAGCTCCGGTTCATGCAGGAAGGCCTGCGCAAACATCAGCTTTTGCCTGGTACCTCTTGAGAGATCCTTACACAGCGAGTTCTTCTGATCAACAAAATCAAAGAATTCAAACCATTTTTCGCAGGTACTGGTATAATTCTCCATTTTCCTGATTTTTGCAACGAAATGCAGGTATTCTTCCGCAGTTAAAAAACTAGGTGGGGTTTCCTGCTCCGGGATGACACCTACAAGTTCCCGGACTCGAATAGGATCTTCGAGCACATCTACCCCATGTACTTTAAGGGAACCGGATGTCGGCTTTATCTGCCCGGTAAGCATCTTAATCATAGTCGTTTTTCCCGAACCGTTCGGACCCAGCAGCCCGAAAAGTTCGCCTCTCCCAATTGTCAGAGAAACCTCGTTAACTGCCTTTGTACTCCCATAAAATTTAGAGAGATTTTTTACCTCAATCATGCTAAGGCTCCATAACAGCCGGATTTTCCAGCCGCTTCCGCTCCTTTTTCCAACTCACTAAATCTATTTGGTTAGTAATATTCTCTGAAAATATATAAAACAGTTCGTCCCTGAGTTCAAAATAAAACCTCAAAGATGAAAAAGATGAAAAAGATGAAAAAGATGAAAAAGATGAAAAAGAGCTGAAAATCAAAGCTGAAAATCAAATTTAAAAATCAAAGCAGAAAGATCTCTTAAAATTCATTTATCAGAACCTGGCCTTTATTTTCTGAGGAGTTACATGGGAAAAACTATTGACCGCCGGGTCCAAAGCATTGAGCTCAACTGCAATCTCATTTAAAGAAAGCATAAAATCAGTCTTTATCATGAAAATAAGCTCTTCCGGCTGAACACAGCAAAAAAGAGTTGGTTCGCCTTCAATTATTCTTACATACCCTTTTTTCTCCATCTTCCTGAGGGTTCTGTAAATTTTAGCCCTCGGGACCCCGGAATTTTCGGCAATCTCACTAGCCCGCGCCTGTTTTAGGAGGACAAGTGTTGCGTATATCTTAGCTTCATTGCCTGTAAATCCCAGCTTCTGAAGGTTTTCGATAAGCTTTTGAGGCATTTTATTTCCTCCTTTCTCTCTCATCGTAAAATTAATCCATCTGACCGTTACTCAGACCGAAATTTCCATCTCTACTGTTATTTATTTTTCTTAAAATTCTCACCATCGTCTCAAGGCTTTGAACAAATTCCTCGAGGTCGTTCTCATCTACAAATTTAAGAATTTCATCGGCTATCTCAGCCGTGATCTCATTCAATCGATTATAACAATCAAGCCCCTTTTCTGTCAGGGAGATAAGCACCTTTCTTCTGTCATCAGGATCAGTTTTCCGGTATACAATACCTTTTTTCTCAAGGTCATCAACCATCCTGGTCAGACTGCTTTTTTCCATTCCGGTGTACTTCCCTATGGTCGAGGGCATCACTTCGCCTTCCAGACCTATGATCTTGATAACCATTGGCTGATTTTTGCTCAGTTCCTTGAACTTGCCAGCAATTTTTTTATGAAATGTCTGATCAAAAATTACATTATCAAGAGCATCTCTTTCCATCGATAGGAGAATAATTCTTTTCTGCAAGGCATCATCCATTTTTCGCATCTTCTCTAATTTAGAGTTTGTAATAATTCGAAATTACATTATTGAATTATCAACAATTGATAAATCAACAATATCTCTTATCCTATTTAATTCTCACGGCTCATAATCAGTTAAGACAATTGTGTAAATATTTTTAAATATATATACTCTTAAAATAAGCCGCAGAAGGCGCGGAAAACGCGGAAAAACTGTCCTCTGAAATTTTTCAATGTTTTGAGGTCTTTGTTCCCCCGTTAACCGTAATAGCATCTTTATCGTTCTTGTCCCGTTCGCCTGCGAACGGCCTTTCCCCGGATTTAAACAAAAATGAGAAAAGTAAAAGATGGATTATGTTTAGGGTACGATATTCTTCTAAAAAAGAAACATTTCAACCAAATATCTACTAAGGAGTTGTAACGAAATAACCTAAGTAGCATATTTAATAGTGGAAACATATCGATTGAACCGCTAGTGAAAAAATAAAGCACAGTGTAAAAATGTACTTAAGTTATTTCGTCGCGGGTACTAAGGATACATGTTCCCACTTTCCAGAATCCTCCAGGTATTTCCTGCTTTGGCAAGCAGAAGGCAGATAGTCCAGCCCTCCTTACACTTTGAACTGATATCCTCGGAAACAATAATAGGTCCAACTTCTTCCCCATCCTGGTAGCTCTCAAACCAGAGTTTTCCGGGTTTAACCTTAGTGATAATAAAAAAATCATCCAGAGTTTTGGAATAGTCTTCAACTGGATGAGTAAGAGCGTAAAGGCACAGCAAATCAGAAACTTCCTCAGCCACTGGCATATCAACTTTTAGCCTCCTGACAAGCCAATTCAATGCCTCATAATCGTCAAAGTTTATGTAGTTCTTCTCATGCATCCACTTTACCAGTTTGTGCATGACTCTGCCCACAGTTTCAAGAGAAGTCTTGCTGGCCAATACATTCCTGATCATGAAATGACCAAGAAAATCCTTAATTTCAAAAGCCCTGATGTATTCAGGGCCGAAAATTTCACAGTATTTCCTTCCCTCTCTTGCGTAAAGCTCATTCAGGCGAATTTTATCTTTCTCATTCAAATATTTGTGAGCCCAACCGTTAAGGTATTTTTCAAAATAACAAATTGCCTCTTCATACCCCGAATACGTTTTTGGGCTCAGACGAGCTTGTTGTTCGTCCAGAAATTCCCACAAAATTTCCTTAATTGGCTTGACCTGTTCTGTTTTAATGATCTCGTCCCCTTTTCACTTTCCTTTGGGCCTAAAATTCCTACAACAGTGTTAAATTGTTCCAAAATCCCCGGATATTTCAATAAGGGCAGCGGGAAGAGATCTTTTCTACATACGTTATTTGCCAGAAGTCTCCCACCTTTACTATTCCAGAATTAATGTACCATATACTTCCTTTGCCAGCGAACTTACCTCTTCCGAAACCTTAACCGGCCCAATTTCTATTTGAGGATCGAGGTAATCCTCTACCCATAATTTCCCTGGCTCGATCCTCGTTATCTCGAAATCTCCCTCTTTCCAGTCCGGACTTTCTTTGGCAGGATGAGAATCTACATAATCGCAGAGTGCCCTGCTAAATTCCTTAACCTGAGAAGCAGTCTATTTACTCTTTTTCCTGATACCTCCTACAACCTCAACAAGTTCATTATAATTCTCATAATCAAGGTAACCTTTTTCATAAGCCCAGGGCAGGAATTTTCGGAAAAATCGCCTTGAAGTCTCAACGAAAGTTGCACTCGCTCTAACATCATTAATCAGACAATCTTCGAGAAGATATTCAATATCCAAAGGTACAATGTACGCAAGGTCAAAAATCTGGCAGTATTTTTTGTGCTCGTTCTTCTGCTTCTCTTTATAGAGCTCCTTATCCTCTTCATACAGGTCGTCAGAAGCACATTCGTCCAGATACTCCTCAAAAATTGAGATTAAATTTCTATAGTCGTTATAAGTTCTGGGACTCAGGTCTTCTTTCTTTTCCTTTAAAAATTCCCGGAAAGCTTCGTTTATCGTCTTCATGGCCAGCCCTAAAATATATTAGTTTTTCCGATTTTTATGGTTTTGCGTCGTTTTTTGGAGTTCCCTGTTTTCTAGAATTTCTAGTACATCGATTAAAAAGTATGTCATAGATAAAATTTGAATTTAAATTAAGGGAGGAACAATGTGGATCACTCTCTATAAACCCTATAAACTGCGGAAAACGCGATAGACGCGGAAAAAACTGTACGTTGAAACATTTCAACGTTTTGAGGCATTTTTTCCCCCATTAACCGTAATAGCATCTTATACCGTTCTTGTTCCGTTCGCTTGCGAACGGCCTTTCCTTATTTAAGATAAAATGAAAAATAATAATAAACTACAGAGAAAAGAAAAAAGAAAATTACTGGCAGAAGGCATATTTTCCGAATTTTAAGAAATCTCCTTTAGTTTTTTCAGCCCTTCATTGATCTTGATTTGAGCTTCTTCAATAATCCTGATAAGCTCCTCAGGTTTTGGAATCTCCTTTTCTTCAATGTTTGGATTTACAGCCTTGATATCGTAATTTTTCTTTTTGACCTCTTCAATTCCTAAAAACCAGCTCTTCTCACTTATTTTATCCTCTTCGTTTTCTGAGTGCAGCCGATTCAGGAAATCATCAAACTTATCAAGTGTCAGTGGGCTCTTTTTCAGCACTTTGATGCCTGACATATCATAGTACCATATTCTTTTCGTAGGTTTCCCTTTAGTGAAGAAGAGAAGATTTGTCTTAACACCAGCTCCTGCATTCAGAAAAACATTCTGTGGCAAGCTCAGGACACACCAGAGATTACACTCTTCCAGCAATTTCTTTTTTGTCTGCACAAAAGCCAGTTCGTTTGTCCTGAAGAGTACGCCTTCATCAATGACCATCGAACAGGTACCGCCCTCTTTCAGGTGGTCAATTATATGCTGTATGAAGAGAATCTGGGTATTTCCTGTCTGATAAATGAAATTAACCTTCGCATCTTCCCCTTCCTTCCCGCCGAATGGAGGATTCGTAAATACATAATCAAACCTCTGCGGAGCTCCTTCGAAAAGATCCATATAGGTGGGCCTGCCGGAAAGTGTATTCTTAAGCCCGATATGCGGATAATCAATCCCGTGCAATACCAGATTTGCGAGAGCGATCGGAAACGCAGTGTCGCTGTTGTCAAGTCCCCAAAAAGCGTCATGTTTCAGATGCTCAATCTCACTTGTAAGCCTTGTTCCAGAGAGTTCAGGATTCAAAAAATAAGTGTAATTCTCTGCCAGAAACCCGCCTGTTCCGCAGCAGGGATCATATAAGGTTTTCATTTCTCCCCCTTGCCCGCTGATTTTCGGCTTAACCGCCCGGATCATTGTCCTGATGACTTCTCTCGGAGTAAAAAACTGTCCACCATCATTGTTTCTCTCGCCCATCTTTAACAGAAGCCCTTCATAAATCTGCGAGAGCGGAAACTGATGAGTATCATCGATATTTTCGGTACTCAGGTTATCGATTTTATCAAGCACGTCGAGCAGGTTTTTTTCACTTGCAAGCTTCGTCTGGCTCAGATTCCTGAATATTTGAGAAATGATCTTCTGCCTGACATTTGAATCTGGCTTGCTTTCAAAAGACTTCAGGTAAGGAATTAAATCCTCATTCACAAAATTCAGGAAATCATCCATATTCCCTTTTTGCAGTTCAATCCTCTTCTGACCCTTCGGGCTTCCCCAATCTCTCCACCTGTAAGGTTTTTCAAGCGAAGGAACAAACGTTTTCCCGAATATGGAATAAGTTTGCTCCTCTTCTTCCTCCTTTTCATCAAGAATTCTTAAAAACATCATCCAGGTGAGTTCAGGTATAT
>JAUPKV010000570.1 GCA_030837265.1 Methanobacteriota archaeon | reverse complement strand
TAGCTCCGGATATTTTCGATATGCAGGTTTTTTAGTTTCAAAGGTAATCACCAAGATTATACTGTCTGGGTACGGCAGACTTTTCTTTTCCTTTTTTTTGCCCTTTCTTTGCCGCCTTTCCGGCCATCTCCGAAACCTTTACTTGTTTTTCCGGAGACAATTTTTTTATCCTGTTCTCTTCTTCTCCTGCAATTTTCGTCTCTTTTTCTGGCTCAAGATCTGTTTTTGTCTCAATGTTTTTCTCAGGTCCATGATCTTCTTCTGGTTCAATACTTGTCAATGGCTCCGGGTCTTTTTTTTGCTCGCTTATATCCGGTTTCCGAGAATTGATTTTCTTTGCAGGCCGCGAAAAAGGTTCAGTTACAGGCTCTAAAATAAGCCCGGAAGTATTTGCAGATACAGGTTTAGACAACAATTCGGACACATTCTCAGATGCAGAAGCAGATCCAGCCACAAGCTCAAAAATCAAAGCTGGTTTGATATCCTGATCTAACTTATCCTCATTTTCAGGTAACTTATCTTCATCATTATACCTGACTTCTCCAGGATCTATAATCTTGATGGGGCTCACTGGTATTTTTACTTTGAAATCCGGATCTTTGAAATCAATTACCTCAATCAGCTTCGAAAGCCGATCCTCAGTTTCTTCGTCCACCCTCGACCTTGGAACATTTGGGTTTCGGACAATCTCATCGATAATTATTCCGCCGTCGTTTAAACTTATCTTTTTGATTTCGTTTGCAACCGCATGATCAGGATCAGTAAAAGTGACCTTCAAAGCTTCAACAGGGATAGACTCTTTTCTTCTCCGGTCAACGACCTTTGCCACCAGAGCCCCTTTTTTCAGCAAGTAATCTTCTATTTCGCTAATTGAGAGAACTGTTTTAGAATCTCCTGATACCTCCAGAAAAACTACTGAGCCAGGAATCTCTTCAAAAAGCTCGTTTATGGCGGAAAAAATCTGTTCGTAGGATTTTTCTTCCCCATTGAGGGTTACTGGAATAGTGAGGAAATCTCGCGTAGGAATTCTGCGCTTGCTTATCTCCACACTGTCGTCAGAAAGAGTGATAATATTGTATGAACGCGGTTCCTCTTCGGAAGCACTGTTCCGCTCTGTGCTTCCAGAATAAGTTATCCAGGTCTCCCCTTCAGTAAACTTTTCATATTTATGGTAATCGCCAAGGAGAATTACGTCAACTTTAAAAGGAAGGCTTTTAAGTATATCAGCACAGTCCCATTCTGCATATGGAAAAGGCTGTACTATCTGGTGCATTACAAGCAGTTTCCTGCAATATTCCATCGTCGAGTTCTCCGGAACTTCAAACCCGGAATAGTCATATAACGGGATCTTTGACCTCGGGACGCTATCTATCCCGTAGATTACTACATCCTCTACTATCTGCGGCTTCTTCCCAAGCCTTGCCGCAAGTCCCATTTCCTGAAGCAGGTCAAGCCACTGAGTATTTTGCTTGCTTTCATGGTTCCCGACAATTCCGAAAAAAGGGATGCCAGCAGCCTTCAACCCGGACAGGATATTTATAGTCTCAAGCAGGTCCTCGAGGGTCGGGTTCCTCGAATCAAAAAGGTCTCCGGCATGCACTACAGCATCGACCTGCATCTCAACCGCATCTTTAACAACAATTTCAAAAGCTGCAAAAAAGTCCTTTCTACGAACCTCGCTGTGATACTGCTTGTATCCCAGATGAGTATCTGCAGTGTGGAGTATTCTTATTTCCCTGTCCATGCTGAAATCAGTCTCTGATTTTTACCCTATAAGGGTTTCCATTTTAATATTTAACTCATTTCCACATGAGACAAATGGAGCACTTTTAACTTTTCAATAAAAAGAATATCTGTTTTTGTTGTAGTATTTTTACCTTACTACAAGAACTGATTTTGTAGCATGTCTGACCACTTTTTCGGCCACACTTCCGAGCAGGAACCTTTTAATTCCGGTTCTTCCATGTGTGCCCATAATGATAAGGTCGATATCGTTTTTTTCGGCAAAACCGATAATTTCCTCCGCAGGGATCCCCCGAAGAATTACAGGTTCTACTTCAACGTTTGCCGCTCTTCCGGCATTCTCAATATAAGCTGTTGCTTGCTTACCTTCTGTCATGATTTTCTCCCGGTATGCCTCTTCCAGTTCCTCGTCCGTGGGAAGAGACTCATATAAAAATCCCATAGATATCACATGTACGGCATACAGCTTCGTCTTATCCAATCTTGCAAGTCCAATTGCAGTAGCAACTGCATCTTTAGCAGATTCCGAGCCATCGGTTGCAACCATTATCCTCTTAAAAATACTACTATTCATACCCATCTCCCCCTTTTTTTGATTGATTATTAATAATTAGAGGCGAATTCATTTATATATGTTATTAAAAGAATAAAAAACTGAAAAACCTTTGATTAGAATAAAGAATAAATAAGTTTTGGATAAGCGCATTATTCAGCCCTGACTGGAACAAGATCTATATATCACAAAGTAACCTTAAGATTTAAGGGTTAAAAGGAACAAACGAGTGGGTGAAGATGTACAGGGAACTAACCGGAAACTGGCTGGAAGCTGTAAAAAATTCTATCGAAGTCTGCAGTATGATAATCGATATGCAAACAACCGAAATACTGGACATCATGTTAAAGCAGGAAGATTCGGTTGTCACCGAAGGTGAAAAAAGAGAGTGAAGAATAAATTTGACTGCTTTGAAGCTTATTCGAAAAATATCTTAACGGCACATATAAAAATATTTTAAGGAATGACTCTTCTTTTTT
>JAUPKV010000569.1 GCA_030837265.1 Methanobacteriota archaeon | reverse complement strand
TTCACAGGGGAGAATGGGTTTTTATGAATCTGGATATCACTGAATATGATGCCTCTTTTCCATTGGCATATAGTACTATAATTTACAACATTTTGAACTTTACACAAGGAAATTAAGAAAACAAAAAGTTTTTCGTTCTTATATTTAAAGTTTGTACAAGGGAAAGTATTAGTCCTATAGAATGATAATACTAATTATAAGCTTTACATAATAATATAATTCTTGAAAATGAAAGCCTCTGATATCTATACAAGTTCCAATATTAAGTTTCTCTATATAGTATATAGTCGTACTATTTCCAATAGTACTAAATAGTACAACATTTATTTCTTTCATTACTAAAAGAGTTTTGAGCCCTAGCACGATTAAGCTTATGATGTACAGAATTTAAGCGGGCTAATCTAATCAAAAGAGTAGAGGAGCTTGGTTTAGAATGACTATTCTTTCAGAACTTAAAGTTAGCGAGACTAATTTCCGAGAGGTTAACCTGGAAAAAGCAAATCTTATTGAAGCTAACTTTTTAAGAGCTGACCTTATGGGAGCAAATCTCAAAAATGCTAATCTTGAAGAGGCTAATTTTACTGAAGCACACCTTGAAATGGCTAATCTTGATGGAGCTAATCTCACAAAAGCGAACTTAAGAGGAGCTTATCTCCCAAGAGCTCAAATTAGAGAAGCTAAACTGATAAATACTCACCTTGAGGGAGCCAAATTAGTAAAGAGTCATCTTGAAGGGGCTAATCTTTCAGGATCTCACCTTTTCATGGCAAATCTATCAGGAGCTTACCTTTCTGGGACAAACTTCACAATGGCTGACCTGGAAAGTGCTGACTTAGTAGGAACTCACAATTTAACAATTGATCAGTTGTCTAAAGTAAAGACACTTCGTAATGCGAAATTAGACAAAGAGCTCCTGCAGCAATTAAGGATAAAATACCCTTCTCTATTATAGTGTATATTTTAGGTTATTTAAAATTCAATTCTAAAAGGAAGTGATATCTTGGGGCAAGGAACAATCTAAGAGCATCTACATTCATAACTGTTCGAAATAGCTTAGAACTTCTCATAATCGCGTTTGTTATTTTATTGCCAATAGCAGTAATGGCACTTGCAATAACGGAAACAAACGTACCTTTTTGCGAAATATTTGTTTGTGGACTTGCAGGTACTTTGATCTGGTGGCGTATCAGCTGGTTTGCATTTTGGTATGTAATTTAAAGAACAAGAATAGGGAGGAATAAGATGATAGAAGACACTGAAATATCAGAAGAAATGAGTAAACTTAAATCAAACATTGCAAAAATTGAAGATATAGTAAATAAGGCAAGCACTACAAAAAGCAATAAAAAGACTCTTTTAAAGGAAGCAAAAGAAGACAAACTTTTTTCAAAGGAAGATTTAAAAAAGTTCTCTAATGATATAGATAAATTTGACAATATTTCTTTAGACAAATCTTTGATAAAAAAGGCTAAAGCTAAATTAATAAAATTGGAACTTGAGATGGCACTCAGTGAGTACACCAAATTACAGGAAGAGTACACACTAACTTATTCCGAAATTGAACAACAAATAGACAATTAAAACGGATAATTTTTATGCATTCGGAGGAATTTAAAAAAGTCAAAACGAAGGTACCTTTTGACCTGTGGAATAAAGTGGAAGCATTGGGTTTCGAAAGTGCTAATGAAACAGTAATTAACGCTTTTGAAAGACTTGTCTCTGATCAAGAATTGAATGACTTTGCAAAAGAACAGGAAAACAGGATACAAGAATTGAAAAGTGAACTAGAGAATGAGCAAAGACAAATTTTAGAATTACAAATTAAGATTAAAAAAACTGAAACTATATTTGAAGATGAACAGAGGTTTAATCAGGAATTAAAAAGTAAGATCCAAGAGTTTGAGAAACAACTTGGAAACGAACAAAAGCAGAATCAAGAATTACATAATAGGAATAAAGAGACAGAAAAAAGACTTGAAGTTGAACAAAGAAACACTCAGGAATTACAAAGTAAGCTAAAAGAAGCTGATAATAAACTTTTGAATGATCAAATGCATACTCAGGAAATACAAAAAGAACTTGAAATAAGGATGGAAGAGGCACAAAAACAAATTAAATATTTGCAAAAAGAACTTGAGAAAACCGAGAGAAGGGAAATCTACTTTGAAGAAATGCACAACAATTACATGATGCAAGTGCAGACTTTAATTAATCAGAAACAGATTATTGCGCCCGGAGCAAAAAAGCCATGGTGGAGAGTCTGGTAAAAGGAAGAGATGAGGAACTCAGTGAATGGTCAAACACTGAATTCCCAATTGAATTTTGGTACAAATGTTGCTATGCAAGTTCATTTCTCTTGTTGTGAGTAATGATAATTAACGCTTTCTAAATGTAGAAGTTTCGGAATGTATGGAGTCTCTATACCTGTAATGAGTCGAATGTTCTTGAAAGTTGTCCCATTTTTTTGTATTGAATTATCATATTACAAGAACATTAATCAAAAGTTCCAAACGAAATTCAATCAAATGCATATAGTATATTTTTAATGTAATAAATTATCAGTAGATCCATTTTATATACAATGGAGTGGAAATAAAGGGGTTAATTGGATTTTATTTATTTTTGCTGAAATAATTTCTTTTTCCATTTTTCTATATATTTTGAAAGTTTTCAATTATTCCTTTTCTTATCCCTTTCTTTTTTCTCGTCTTTTGTTAGCACTCCAATAATGACAAACACTAAAAAACCCCCAATCAGGAAAACAATAAAAGCCTTTATAAAAAGAGCTATTGAAAATTTGTTTTTATCATCTTCCCTGGCTTCGTTGGCTTCCTTGTTTTCCGAAGGCTGAATCTTCGCCAGGGCTGGTTAATAGAAATGTTCTTCCCGGCAACAACCTCTATTTTTGTATTGAACTTTTCGTACCCGTCCAGTGCAAGCATTAGTGAATAATTTCCAACCGAAATATCGTCGATGGTATGAGGAGTCTCTCCGATATCGCGTCCGTCCAGGTATATCGTGCTTCCGATGGGAGTTGAGTTTATATAAAGGAAGGCGTTTTCCTCAACTGCAACCGAGCTATTATTTTCAGAATGCTTGGAGCCTGAAGGTCTTGAGATTCTTTTTGGCTTCTTACTCGGGTCTTCTATCCAGAAAGAAGCGTTATAATACTGGT
>JAUPKV010000568.1 GCA_030837265.1 Methanobacteriota archaeon | reverse complement strand
ATTTTAGCCTCTTTACCTAAAATCGATACCCTGTTCCAGTTCAAAGTCTATCTAAATTTTGGACACATGTCAAGGGAATGAATCCAATTTGTCATGATTCCTCACTTAACCGAAGACGCATGAATTAAAATTAAATCTTTGAAGCAGATTTTCTTATTGAAGCATCAATAAAAAGGGTTTTTATATTCAATCCTTTGTTTTCATTAGTCTCTTTTGATTTTTCTTTGATAAACTCAAACATTTCCGTTTTAGTTCTGTTTTCTGGTTCTTTAAAGACGATACAATCTTCATCTTTGAACCACATTATAGCAAATATTCCACTGATAGACTTATTTGCTTTCATATAAGCAGGCAGCTGTCTTGTTACTCCATGTTCTATTCTTGTGTTATGAGCTAATTTAAACTCAAGACAAATACACAGAGGTTTTCTATCTCGCGTTGTATACAGAAATTTAAAATCTAGCTTTCCTACCCCTTCATCAGTTTCTCTAACAACCTGAATTCCCCCAGAAGATAACAAAGACAGTTGAAGTAATAGATAAAGTGTAGGTTGAATATCAGTTTCTCTTTTTGGTATATCACTGGGTATTTCCTCATCCCTGTGATTCCAAAATGCTGGAATTAAGTGTTGATTTTCTATATAATGTATAATGTTATTCTCTGTGTTATACACTATAAATTCTAACAAATCGTTTTCAGTTTGTATATCTGGGTATATATCAAGGTGACTTCGCTTTTCAACTATTTCAGCAATATAGTTATTGCCGTTGAAACCCAAAAAATAGTTAATAGCATTTTTAAAAGCGTTTTCTGATGCAAAAGTACTTACACGCCGAATTAGAGGTTGAGACTCGTTTCTCAAAAAATAGTCTTCGATAAACAGTGTTACATCTTCATATACAAGCTCTCTCTTTCGTCCATAATGCTTACTTTGAGACAGGTTATTTAAAGCAAAAAGAGCTTCAATCTTATCTTTGTCTTTATATCCTCCTGTTATTCGTTCTCGGTCATAATCGTGATTTTTCTTACTCCACCCTGCTAAACGATAAGGAAAGCTTATTCTGGCGCAATAGTAAGGATATTTACCTCTAGAATCTGTACACATTTCAAGCGGTAGACATATTTTAGACCCAAGAGGTGCAATATCTTCAAGAAATGTTCTAATCTCTTTAATATTGCGTATTGAAGACAAAATAGGATCTTGAGCTTTATTTAATATTTTAGATATTTGAATATTAATTGTCTTTTCATTATAAATAATTTTAAAATTTCCTTCTTTAAAGTTACTTTGGTCCAAAGGTAATGCTAATATTATTGATGTTTTAAAGTCAAGCTCGTCATTATTAATCAAGTTATCATTACCTGAGATAAAGCTGTGGTGTGAGACTTGAATCCAGTGAGAAATATCTACGCCTGCTTCCATATTTTTAACATGAAAAGAGCATTATTTATATTAAACGATTTTGAAATGTATCCCATTAAATTTTTGTAGTCTGTAATATCAACTGAAGTTTACAGTGAACCGTCAAATCCACTGATTAAATCAAATCACAGAAATGAGATTCAGTGCGGATTGACAAAATTTAAAAAAGAATATATTAGAAGAGAATAGCTTATTTGTACATGCCAGAAAGTATTTGTGCTAAAGTCAAAGGAAAACTGCAACAAGTAAAACAGAATCCGGTTCTTATTCAATACTTAAAACAGACAGAATAAAAATGCTTTCTGATAATGTTTTAAGTTTGTACCTATGTGTATCTTATACTTTTTGTGTTTGGTAGATGATGTCGGCCATATATCCTGGATTCCTATAGGATGTAGAAAATACCAAAGAAGGCAAAATATACCATCAAAAAAGTAGAGAAAAAATAAGGCAATTTTTATTTATGTTAACGTATAATTTCACAGATGTAGAGAATTTATTTACGTAATTAGAGGCCATCTCAACAGACTGCTTGTAAGCAAGCTTTTCCTCCTGCATCGTTACCATAAAAATTATCACAGCTGTCGAAGTCGTAAGGATAAGGAAAACACCCAACACAATATAGAGAATCAATTTGGTCCTTAGCGAGGTATTATCACATCATTAAATCTCATTTCCAACCGGATCAGGTTATTTTCCATAGAATAAAGAAAAATATAAAACGGCCTTATTTTCTTGAGATACCAAAATTAACATGGAGTTGCAGGACTATATAAGGATTATATATTTCCTGTAACCACATGTTTCCTGTGGCCCCTTTTTGCACCCGGAACAGGGACTCATAATTCAATAATAAATTACCGTCTCACAAACCGGACCGATTACCGGGAAAGGGGAGCGGTATAAATTTTTCGTAACCTTACCTTCGCGACTATCACAGCGTGGACTCGCTCGATTGAGAATTATTTTTCTCTAAAATTGCTTGACTCTCATTCTGGGAATAGTACCAGAGCGGGAGATAAAGGGCAAGCACCACGAAGCCTACTATCGTTGAAGTCCAGCCTACTTCAAGGCTGTTCAGGTAAATCACGCCGATCAGGCATAAAGGCAGGTTAAAGATCCCAAATAAAAAGGCTACATACTGCCAGCCTGCCGGGGCTTTAAACGGTCTTTCAAGTTTCGAGAACCTCGGGTCAAATTTTGCCTTAACATATGCAAGCAGACTGATCCCATTGGCGCAAACATAACCTATGGCTGATGCGGCCAGTATGGCTGAAGGGGTTCCCAGAAAGATGAAACCCATATTGAAGAGGGCAATGACAATCATTGCGTTAACAGGAGTTCCATGAGGATTCATTTTTCCAAAGAACCTTGGCAGATTTCCTTCTTCAGCCATAGAGTACATTGCTCTTGAAGCTCCGAGAAATGCCGTCTGAATGATCAGGATCATTGCCGCAATCAACATAAGGATTGTGAGAGATCCACCAATGGGGCCAAGGGTCATCTGAGCTATAGGCAACATAGGAGAGAAAGGTTCGTTCAGGATTCCTTCAATTCCCAGGGTTCCCGTACAGGCTGCCTGAACCAGGATAAAGGTTACAAGACAGATTGAGCCGCAGATAAAGAGGGCTTTTGGGACATCGGATTTAGGCTGCTTATATTCAGGCCCGTAAATTGCTGCGGTTTCCCAGGCACAGGCACTCCACTGAGCCATCGCCATAAGCCCCAGCAGGATCAGGATATGTTGCACATCCCAGCTCCAGTCTGCAGGCAGCCACGCACCGGTAATATTGCTAATTTCATAGTCTCCGGTTACAATGGGAGCAAGGGAAATAATGATATGAGGGGCAAGAGAAAGCACTGCAAGAATATACCCGAGCGTTGCTCCGCCCGAGAGCCCGCGATAATTGACCAGGATCAGAAGTACGAATACGACCGCACCGGACGCGAGAT
>JAUPKV010000054.1 GCA_030837265.1 Methanobacteriota archaeon | reverse complement strand
GGGACGAATTTTCCAGCAATTTTGGGTTTCTGGCGATAGATTTCGGTATGGCTTTTCTGACCCTTGGAGTAGAAACTGATTTAATTCTCACGCTACTTTTATCCTCATTCACTGCAGAGTAGAAATTTGTGATATCTTCCTCCGAAACTCTACAATGTTTGCAGGTTTTTCTATATTTGTGATGCCTGAAAGCCCTGGCTGTTCTGCTGTTTCTTGAGTTATTCACTAAAAGTTGGTCTCCGCACTCCATCTCGATGTATATTTTCTTCCTTGAGACTTCATTATGCCTTATTTTATGCAGCATCCCGGCTCTGGACATCCAGAGTCCAGTTGCAGATATTAGAGCATTTAACGGTTTTTTCTCCATAGTGTCACCTCTGGTGAATTAAAAGTCTGGATATTTTCCAAGAAATGGTGTTTTAGAATCCCTATTTACTAAACAGGTGGAAATCCGCAATTTGCTGATGTACCGAAAAAAGAATGATTCTACTTGATCGAAGCAGTTTATAGGACCTGGAACATGTTTTCCAATGTCTATAAAACGTTCGTATGAATGATAATTAGTTCCATTTCGGGACTCGGAAATATGGCGGAAACCCCGGGAATCTAACCCGGCTGAATGAATTTAGAGTCCATTTGATCTACATGATCAGGTTTCCTCCTAGATTATATATTATAAGCAAAACTTTTCTGAAATTTTTGAAGCAGGCTGAAATTTAAATAGCAGGGAGATTGCTATTTTTCAAGGAAGAAAATCTAAACCTGTTTTGAAGCTTTGACGAACGTTTTTTGCCGTTTTTATGACAGATTTAGATTGATCCGTTTTTCTGTTTTTCCGTTTTTGATCTTGTTTAATCCGTTTTTCCGTTTTTGATCTTGTTTAATCTGTTTTTCCGTTTTTGATCTTGTTTAATCTGTTTTTCTGTTTTTCCGTTTTTGATCTTGTTTAATCCGTTTTTCCGTTTTTGATCTGTTTTTAGTCTGTTCTCCCTGCTAAGTAGTAAAATTCAGGCTGTTTTTCTGAATTTTTTTATCGTTACCGGATCTGTCTTCTGAATAGATTGCAGGAGTTTATCTTGATATCAAGCAACTTCTCAATGTTCATTTTTGCAGCAATGCCTTTTGCTGCGCCTGGCACTGAGGTGATGACACCTATATTGAGTTCCTCACGGATTTCGCGCATAACATGTTCATCTGTAAGGGACAGTGTGTCTATTCCTAATTTCTTTGCTACGTATTCTTTTGCCTCTTTAATTCGCATGTTCTTTGAGAACTCCATCCTTGCAACGAGGTCTCCGGCTGCTCTCATGCCTGTCATACCGGAAGCCATTATGTGGGAGATCGGCATACCCATTGGGTCGCCGACCCCTACCTATATGCCGTCGACGCCTGCAATCTCGACCATCGCCTTGCTGGCTCTGGTAACTGCATCAATCGGAGGGGTCTCAAGCATTGGGACTCCACCGACTCCCATTCCCATATTTACGTGGCAAGGAATCGGGGAAGCTTCAACTGCGGCTTTGGTGAATGTGACCGCTCTTGCTAAATTCCAGGCGGAAGTTTTGCTGGTGTTGGTGTTGCACACAGGCCCAAAGACGTTTGCTCCGGCTTTTGCAACTAAAGGTGCCTGCTTGTGAGGCCAGAGTCCGGCAAGGGTCACACCGTCGTACTGAAGGTTTCCATGCATGCCGAGCACGCATTCTCCAGCCATTCCGGCTTCTATATACATGTCAGGAAACTCTTTTCTCAAGGCTTCAATTGCGTGGAGAGTCCCATACATATCTCCGTCTCCGGCTGCCCCGGTAGTGTCAAAATTTACACCGTCTGCTCCGGAGGCAAAGAGTTTCTTCATAACCCATACAGTGTCTCTGGTCAGGTGCTCTGCAGCATGCTCCATGGATTCCCAGGCTTCTTGAATCTTAAAGGCCTTCATAAGGTCTCCGGGATTCTCGAATGGTCCATCCGGTGTATAATAAAGCCCCATGTTGGGCATTGCACCGTAGAAGAGGGGAATAATCATGTTTTGCTGGCAAACTTCCATTGCCTGACATTCGTTTGAAACTACAGGCTTAACCGGCTTGAAGCTGTAATCGATGTGGCCCAGTTCCATCGTGTCTGCACCAAAAGCCCTCTCATGCATCATACAGCCGACTAAGCGACTTGAAGGAATGCCAACTCCACTGTTGCCCTGGTCTCCATCAAGCCTGATTGTGCCAATATCGTGCGTAACAGGAATTTCTTTCCCATGTTCTACACTGACAGTTTTTCCTGGCATCATGAGGATTTCTGCAAGTTTCTCGATTTCATCAGCACTAAGGCCGGAGATCTCACCAAGATCGGCAGCATTTGCAACACCTGCCTCAATTTCCTCCATGATTTTCTCTTTAGTGAGGAAGACACGTTTTCCGTCCCCCATCCGTAAAGCATAATCAGTTGCCATTTTTACACCTTGTTTATTCTTACATTAGATTCGTAAAGCATTATTTTGGAATTTAGAACTTGGATACAAATGTTCTGGCCTGCCAGAGAGCTATTACAGCCAGAATCAGGATTAAAACCATCCACATGATATCTGCTGCTGGTATGAAGGACTTTGCCCAGTATGCGTTGTAAGCTTCCAGAGCCATTGCTGTTTGTGTCATTTTTTCCTCTCCTTGGTTACACATTCCTCAAGCAGGCATCAGATCCGCGAGATCTCCCGAAGTCCGTAATCGTGTATTTGTGCAGAAGGAAATCTTTTTTGTAGATCCCACCTTCGTCAACTTTCTGTTCCAGGTCCTTCAGCATCCCTCCGGATGCCAGTTCGATTATGTCAAAATTTATGCTGTCACGGCCGTAATTATTGTTCATTCCATATTCTTCTTGAATCTTTGACACAATCTCATAGTTCCAGTATTCATTCCCGTCCAGGAATAGTTCCAGTATTCTAAATTTGATTGGACGATTCCCAGTCATTTCATTCACCTCTGAGAGTTTCAAGTGCACTTGCTTCTTCAGTAAACATGACGAAGCTGCCAATCATACAGAGAGTGCCTCCGACGAGAATAGTCCACTGTGGAACATCCCCAAAGAAGAGAAAAATGAAGATGATAGCAAACAGCCCGTAAAGGTTTCCAATGCCCTGGCCTCTTCCTACGCCGATTAGTGGGAAGGATTTATACCAGCATACATAGCAGAAACCAAAAGTAATCCCTGCAAATATCAGGACAAGCAATGTAAGAGGTTCAAAGACCTGGAGAGCAAAGGAATACATTGGGAAGCCAAAGATTGCGAGTGCAGGAATGATGATAATCCACCAGATAATGTTTTCTCCAAGAAAACGAAGAGTTAAACCCGCGTCAGGCTCTGAAATATCCAGACCTTTGCCTGCGATTGCACCTTCAATTCCCCAGCCTGCAGCAGCCATCAAACCTCCAAGGTATCCGATCCATGGGACACTGCCTGAAGAAAGCTCAGTCAGAAGCCCTCCACCGAAGATTGTAATGCCTCCTATAATAATGACTCCAATACCTATTGCAGCCCTTTTTGAGATCTTTTCTCCGTACCAGTAGTAGGCAAGGATCGAACCCACCACAGGATATAGAAGAGCCGCAACAGCTGCAAATGCTCCACCGATAAAGCCCATAGCAATAAAAGAACCGAGAATCGCCACCGGTCCTCCGAAAATTGATGCAAGGAAGAACCATTTTGAGCATGAATGGAATTCCTTAAGAGTCCTTGTCAGTTCTCCGTATTTTCCAAGTACTCCATTCCAGAGCATAAGCGCAAGCATAACAGTTAGTGCGTTAAAAGCGGTAATCAGGACGGCAGTTACAATAAGGGCTGTTCCATCCCCATTTGCTTTGGTGATAGTGCTGAGCATTTCATTGAATGGGTTTAATACCCATACAACGGTTCCTGGCAGGTACCAGATACCCCAGAATACAGCACAGAAAAGGGCCCACATATACCCTTTGCCAATCTTTCTTTTGCTTTCCTGTTTTTTTAAGGTTTTCAGATCCACTAAAAATCCTCAATTTCTCAGGGCGATGTGGAGTTTTCAGACAGAGATATTTCAAACCAATTGAATCTACAGCCTGAAAGTGCAACTTAGAAATTCCTCTTTAATGTTACATACTCAGGGAATATTTTCAGCATTAGGCTTTTACAATTGTTTTTGTCTGTTTGGTGGTGGTCTCTAAGCCATTGCCGTAACATGATTAGTCACCTAAACGTTTTTATCAAATTGCAGATGGAGATTTCGCTGAATATTTAAATGGAGGCTGTTTAGGTAAACTTTTTGACTCTGTTTTGTATATTCCCATGAGTACTATAACCTTGAAGTGCATTTAAGCTGCGTCCGAAGTTAAGATAGAAAATGCATTTCAGAAATGCATTTTCTGTATTTTTGGTGTGTTTTAAAGTAAGGTTGCTTTTACCTTATTGACGACATCATTGGCGCTTTCACCGTAGATGTCTGCACCGATTTTGTCTGCCCAATCCTGGGTAACAGGAGCGCCTCCTACCATAGTCTTAACACTATCGCGGATGCCTGCTTCTTTCAGTTTTTCCTCGATCTGGATCTGGTTGACCATTGTTGTGGTCATGAGTGCGGAGGAAGCAATTATCTGGGGTTTGAGTTCTTTTGCCTTTTCGACAAATGTGCTGATCGGAACATCTCTTCCAAGGTCAACAACTTTAAAACCTGCAATGTTGAGCATGGAAGCCACGATGTCTTTTCCAATGGAGTGGATGTCGCCTTCGATGGTTCCTATGACGATAGTTCCGAGATTCTTCGTCTGAGACTTGCGCTTCTCCATCTCAGGCTTAATTACTTCTATACCTGCGTTCATTGCCTCTGCAGCTGCAAGCACATGAGGCAGGAAAAGGATGCCCTTGTCAAACTGTTCTCCTACTTCCTGCATGCCTGCAGTAAATCCCTTCTCAATAAGCTCTACAGGGTCAATCCCTGCAGCAAGAGCTTCCGCTGCGACTTCTGCTGCGATTTCGTCATCGAATTCGGTGATTGCTTCTTTTGCTTTTGCAATGATTGCTTCTTTGCTTGCCATTTTTAGATCTCCTGGATATCCTGATTGTAATTACATACCCCTGAAGGCTTTATCTGCCCTGTCAACAACGGCCTGCATATCCTTGAGAATGTCCGCATCGATTTGCTTGACTTCGTGGTTCTTGAGGACATCTAATACTTTTTCGTGTGCAACTGCAGCAATATCTTTTGAGCCAGCTGCTGCCCAGTCTCCATACATGCGCCTGTCGATAAGCATGGGGTTGGACGGATAATCCACAAGCAGTCTGGTCTGCTTCAGGGCGAGGAAATTGTTTCCAATGCCTACTTTCTGGATAGATTCAACTGCCAGGGTTTCTTCCGAAACAGGAATCCCCTGCATGGCTTTCTTTACCATACCGAAGATATCATTATCAATGACTAGCTGTTCCATTGAAAATGTCATTCCGAGCTCAAGCATCCCGGCCCCGTAGATGGTATTGGCACCAGCGAGGGCAGGCAGGAGGGTTGTCATGGTTTTTTCGTGGCCTGCCTGGTTATCCGGGACCTTGGCATCAGACTAGGAACCTGCTACATAGGAGGGAAGGCCATAGAACTGGGCAAGCTTTGCGACTGCGGCACTGATCATGCCGAGTTCGGGAGAACCGACAGGTGCAGTACCTTTTTTCAGATCAAATGTAGTTGTTGAGCTTCCATACCATACCTTGCTTCCGGGGACGGTAAGTTGAGCAAGAGTGATGCCTGAAAGAACTTCGGCATTGTGGGTAACAAGAGTTCCTGCAAGATAGACCGGAGAAGACCCACCGGACATTGCCATACTTAGAACATTTACAGGAATTCCAAGGCGGGCGCCTTTAATAATGACCTGGCAGGCGTTGACACTAAGCTCAAGGGGGCTGGTCGGGCAGAGGAGCATGGAGAAAATCGGCTTCCTTCTGGCTTCTTCTTCATCGCCGCCATAGTAAGCTTTTACAATGTCCCAGTAATATTCGACATTTCCGCCGACAGGGTCAATATGGTGGTAGTGTTTTGCGGTATTTGCAATAGGTGTAAGAGTCTCATGGACGTCCTGGGCACCCTGGCCTGCAATGTCCCTTGCAGATACGGGGAGGGAGAAATAGTCTATGTTTTCGGCCCAGTCACAAAGTTTTGCAATATCTGCAATATCCTGTTCGACGGAGTCTACGGTTACATACTTTCCGTTTTCATACTTGCACACTTTGACACCGGTACCAAAACAGGTCCAGTGTACTTTACCGCCGCATTCCTGAACTGTATTGAACTTTTTGTCACGGCCCCAGAGGACGAATCTGGAAGGTGCAAGCTGGAGAGCTTTCTTTACAAGATATTCAGGAATTTTTACAACATTGGTCTTTTCATCAACTTCACAACCATTTTCTTTGAAGATCTTCCTTGCCTCGGGATCAGAGACCTGAACACCAGGGTTCATAAGAACTTCCATGGTCGCATAATGAATTGCTTTTAGTTCATCAGTTGTAAAAAGATTTAACTCTACACCGTTAAGTGCGTTGAATCCTGCAACTGCATTACATTTTGCCATTTTTATACCTCCACGGGAAACTCATAACAGCAGTTCTTTTGCCTTTGCAACAGCTTCACTTGCATTTTCAGCATAACAGTCTGCACCGATTTTGTCAGCCCATGCCTGGGTTGCAGGTGCACCTCCCACCATAACTTTTATTCTGTTCCTGAGCCCTTCTTCTTTGAGGAGTTCTATAATATCCCTCTGGCCCTGGAGAGTGGTGGTCATAAGAGCAGATATTCCTATCATGTCAGCGTTTACTTCTTTTGCCTTCTGAATAAAATTCTGTGTAGGAACATCCCGACCGATGTCGTATACTTCAAAACCTGCTGATTGGAGCATTGTAGATACGATAGATTTACCGATGTCATGCACATCACCTTCTACCGTACCATTCACAATAACACCCAATGTTGAATTTGAAGCTCCTTCAGGCATAAGGTTCTTTAGGGCTGCAACTCCTGCAGACATTGCATCGGCAGCCATCATTACATGTGG
>JAUPKV010000567.1 GCA_030837265.1 Methanobacteriota archaeon | reverse complement strand
TGACAATCTATTGTTTAAAGCCGGAGTGCTTTTTGTCTACTTAGATTTTTCATAGTCTTTTAGTGTATTAACCTGGTTTAATATTCTCTGATTTTAAGGAGTTCAGATTATTTCAACTGGATTCATTTAAGAATTCTTTTATATTATTTATCACATTAAATCATTTATATTATTTAAAAGAGCCAGCAACTTGTTTAGATATTTTACTGGAAATTCAAAATTTTTGGTTTATAAATTCTCATAATAAATAAGCGCAGGAAGCTAGAAATATATTGGAAATATATATTATATATTTTTATATATCTGTCTAAGCTTTTTACGTAAATTTATATATCAAGACCAGGTAATTTAAATTACTCTAGTTATAAAGGAGGTTGGTTGATTGGCAACATTTTTAGATAAGATCAGCGAAAGAGCAAAAAAACTTAACAAAACTATCGCTCTGCCTGAAACTGATGATATAAGAATTCTCCAGGCAACTGCAAAGATACTTCAAAGAGGTATTTGTAAAGTAGTCCTTATTGGTAATGAAGCCGAGATCAAGAAGCTTGCAGGTGATCTGGATATCTCGGGAGCAAAAATTGTAGATCCACTGACATACGAGAAAAAAGACGAATACGTAAAGGCTTTCTACGAGCTGAGAAAAAACAAGGGTGTTACACTTGAAAGTGCTGCCGAGGTCATGAAAGACCATATGTACTTCGCTGTTATGATGACCAAACTCGGTGAAGTCGATGGTGTGGTATCAGGCGCTAAGCACTCTTCTTCAGATACTATCAGGCCTGCAGTCCAGATTGTTAAGACTGCTCCCGGAATAGCTATTGCATCCGCTTTCTTCATAATCGCAGTGCCAGACTGTCCTTACGGGTCCAATGGAACTTTTATCTTTGCTGACTCTGGCATGGTCGAAATGCCCAATCCCGAGGAAGTCGCAAACATTGCAATTAGTTCTGCAAAATCCTTTAAATTACTGGTCGAGGATGATCCAATTGTTGCAATGCTTTCCTACTCCACAAAGGGAAGTGCCAAAAGCCCATTGACTGAAGCAACAATTGCAGCTACGAAAATTGCACAGAAACTCGCACCTGACATTCCAATCGATGGCGAGCTCCAGGTTGATGCAGCAATTGTTCCAAGTGTTGCAAAGTCAAAAGCACCTGACAGCCCTGTTGCAGGTAAAGCAAATGTATTTATTTTCCCTGACCTGAACGCTGGAAACATCGCGTACAAGATTGCCCAGAGGCTTGCTAAAGCCGAAGCTTATGGTCCAATTCTCCAGGGACTGGCAAAACCAATTAATGACCTGTCCAGAGGCTGCAGTGACGAAGATGTTGTAGGTGCCGTTGCAATCACCTGTGTCCAGGCAGCAGATCAGGACTAATTGTATAAATATATATTTTAAAATTAAAATTAAAATTATTTTTATATTTTTTAGTAGGCTTTGTAAAACGGAAATTGTGAACAAGACTTGAGAACAAAATTTTAACTGGGGTTTACAGATGAAAGTATTGGTTATAAATTGTGGGAGCTCGTCTCTCAAATATCAGCTAATTGACATGACTAATGAATCAGTGCTTGCAACAGGTCTCGTCGAGAGAGTAACTTTCCAAGATGGTATCATTACAATGAAGAGGTTCGACGGCAAGAAGTTTACTGCAGAACACCAGGACTATCCGAACCACAAAATAGCTCTTCATGCAGCTATTGATACCCTCCTCGATCCGGAATTCGGCGTCATCAAGAGCGTGACCGAAATCAACGCGGTAGGGCACAGGGTAGTGCACGGAGGTGAAAAATTCACAAGGTCGGTTTTAATCGACGATGAAGTGGAAAAGGCTATCAGGGACACCTTTGAACTCGCTCCTCTGCACAACCCACCAAACATGATGGGAATCGAAGCAGCTCTTGAGCTTATGCCCGGAGTCCCCAATGTTGCCGTTTTTGACACTACGTTCCACGTAACGATACCCAAGTATGCCTACATCTATGCTCTGCCATACAGCATGTACGAGAAATACGGGATCAGGAAATACGGTTTCCACGGCACCTCGCACTTATATGTTTCCAGAAGGGCAGCTGCTATGCTCGGTAAACCCCTGGAAGAAACCAAGATCATTACCTGTCACATGGGGAACGGTTCAAGTATTGCTGCTGTTAAAGGCGGTAAATCCATTGAGACAACCATGGGCTTCACCCCGCTCGAAGGTGTTGCAATGGGTACCAGATGCGGTTCAATTGACCCCGCAGTCGTTCCTTTCATGATGGAAAAAGAAAATATCTCAACCAGGGAAGTCGACACCCTCATGAACAAAAAATCCGGTGTGCTTGGAATTTCCGGAGTAAGCAACGACTTCAGAGAAATTGACGAAGCAGCCTCAAAAGGCAATGAGAGAGCCGAACTCGCCCTCGAAGTCTTCTCATACAAGGTCAAGAAAGTTATAGGTGAGTATTCAGCCGTACTCGACTACCCGGATGCAATAGTATTTACTGCAGGTGTCGGAGAAAACAGCGCAACCATCAGGAATAGAATCCTTTCCGGCCTTGAAAACTTCGGCATAAAGATCGATCAGGAAAAGAACAAGATCAGAGGCCAGGAAATCGATATCGCCACTCCTGATTCAAAAATAAGGGTCCTTGTCATCCCGACCAATGAAGAACTTACCATTGCAAGGGACACAATAGAGATCTGTGAGACCGAAACTAAGTTAAAAGCTCATATGTCAGTCTGAGGGTAGAGGAATATCCCTACCTTTTTTCTCTTTTTCGTACGGTTTAGTTAGTCGATTAAGCTGTTTTGAACTTTGATTTTCGTATTTTCTTCAAGTTTATTAATTAGCCAATTATTCTAATTATGTAATTTATTAGGGATAACAGATCCCAGATTCTAGGCACAGCTTCTCTCGTCTTAATTCCTATTAAAAAATTCCACAATTCGGTTAATTTCTTGCAGTTTGTTCATAACTCTTATTTATTTTTTTACAGCTGTCGGTGTAATTTAAAAATTATTAGTCAGCTTTTTATTCTTGCTTTAATAATAAGAAACAAAGTAACATTATTCGCATCTTAAACGGAGCTTGTACGCACGCAGTGCGGCTTGCCCTTAATTAAATTGAAGAAT
>JAUPKV010000566.1 GCA_030837265.1 Methanobacteriota archaeon | reverse complement strand
TATTGATAGCGTCTGCGGTCTTCTTGCTGTCTCTTTGCACTGAATTCACAACATTTTCAATAGTGTCAGTTGCGTTTCTTGCTTTAGTTGCAAGGTTCTTGACTTCCCCGGCGACGACAGCAAAACCACGTCCATGTTCCCCTGCACGTGCGGCTTCAATTGCTGCGTTCAGTGAAAGCAGGTTTATCTGGCTTGTAATGTCATTAATAAGTTGTACAATACCGTCTATTTGTTTTATCTGTTCGGTGAGGCTGGTAATTCCAATTACACTTTCTCGGGCAATCTTCTCAACGCTTTCCATCTTCAGATTAGTATCTCTACCGAGTGTCTGCGCATCTTTTCCGATTCTGACAACCTCATCTGCCGCAGCGAGGATTCCCTTTGATGTATTTGCGATATTTTCATTAGACCTTGATAGATCGACTATCTCTCTGTTAATGCCGTCAATTTTATTTCGAAGCTCTCTTGTTAGTTCAGAACTCTTCTGACTGGAATCTGCTACATTTCCAGCAGCCTTTGCAACTTCGTCAGCCCCCCTACTGGCTTCGTCAGTACTGGTTACTACATTCAGAGTGACAGAACTAACAGATTTAATTACATCACTTACGGAGATTCCAATATTATTGAGAACATTCTTGAAATTTATGAAATCGCCCTCAACATGAAGTTTTTCATCAACGCGAGCTTTAAAGTTGCCGTTAGAAAATTCATTTGAGACCCTAATTGCCTCATTCACCGGACCAATGACTGCATCGAGAGTATCATTCACACCTTCTATAACTTTTCTATATTCTCCGTGGTGCCTTAAGGCGTCTGCTCGAGTGTCCAGCTTACCCTCTACAGCGGCTTTTGAGAGCATTTCTGTGTCTTCGATCAGGATGTTGACGTTCTCCATAGCCTTTATCATAGATGGCATTAGGCGATCCTGCTCACTACGGCTTCCGATTTTCTTTAACTCCTCCAATCGGGAAGTATTTCCAACCGAAATATGCTCGAGCACGTTAGTAACATTCAGCACTCTGGTTTGAACTAAGTTGATCGCCTCTCCCATGGAAGCGAAAATACCAACATACTTACCCTCGACACCTTTTGTCAGGTCGTTAACTGCCATACGCTGCAGTATATGGTTGCACTCGACAAGCCCCTGAAGACCGTCGATACAGTTGTTGAGGTTGTTCTTTATCTCATTGAAGTCACCGTTGTAATTGTCGTTGATCTTTTGTGGGATATCTCCTCTTGAGATTCGTTCAACATACTCGGCAGCCACATTTAAAGGACCAATTACCGCGTCTAGGGTATCGTTTATTCCCTCTACTATCTTTCTGTATTCCCCTTGGTGCCTTAATGAATCAGCTCGAGTGTCCAGTTTTCCCTCTACTCCTGCCTTTGCGAGCATCTCTGTATCCTCAATAAGAAGTTTAACGTTCTCCATTGCCCGGATTATAGCTGGCAAGAGCTGGTCCTGCTCACTCCTCTTACCGATTTTCTTTAACGACTCAAGCTGGGAACTATCTCCAACAGCGATGTTGTTGAGCTGTTTAGTCACATTCAACACTCTAGCGCGGACTAAATTGGTTGCCTCGGCCATGGAAGCGTATATACCAACATACTCGCCTTCGACACCTTTTGTCTGATCGTTAACCGCCATGCGTTGCAGTATATGGTTGCATTCGACAAGCCCCTGCAGACCGTCAATGCAGCTGTTGAGATTGTTCTTTATCTCGTTAAAGTCACCGTTGTAATTGTCGTTGATCATTTGTGGGATATCGCCTCTCGAGATACGTTCAACATACTCGGCTGCGACGTTCAAAGGACCGATAACAGCATCAAGGATATCGTTCACACCCTCGACTACCTTTCTGAATTCTCCTTTGTGTCTTGATGCGTCAGCTCGAATGTCCAGCTTGCCTTCTATTCCTGCTCTTGTGAGCATTTCTGTATCCTCAATGAGGAGATGAACATTTTCCATCGCCCCAATTATAGCTGGCATGAGTCGATCTTGCTCACTCCGCCTTCTGATTTTCTTTAACTCCTCCAGTCGGGAAGTATTTCCTATAGCGATATTTTCGAGCACGTTGGTAACATTAAGCACTCTATCACGGACTAAATTTGTCGCCTCTGCCATGGAGGCGTAAATGCCAACGAACTCACCTTCTACGCTTTTTGTATGATCGTTGACGGCCATGCGGTTCAATACATTGTTGCACTCTACAAGTCCTTGCAGCCCCTCAATGCAGTTGTTAATATTGTTTTTTATCTTTTCGAGATCGTTGTTGTAGTTATCAGTAATAAGTTCAGGAATTTCGCCACGACTTAAATTATCGACGAAAGATCTGAACATTTCAAGTTGAATTGTTTCTTCTTCTTTGACTGAGCCATGAGAATCTGTCTTTTGTTTTACTTCCGCAGAAAGAGCAGAAAATACCCCTGCAATATATGACGGCTCCCCTTTGCCATCAAAAACAACATGAGCTTGTTCTTGAATAAATACTGTACTTCCATCAGCTCTTTTAATTCTATATTCGATTTGATAGGGACTTGGGTTTTTCTTTGCTACCTTTATAGCCTCTTCCATGATTTTAACGTCTTCAGGAAAAACAATATCAGGCCACAGTATTTTTTGGTCAATGAAATCCTTTTTGGAATAACCGGTAAGTTTCTCTACACTGGAACTTATGTAATCTATACCCCAAGACAATTTACTCGATGATCTAAAAACAGTGACAGGAAGATTATCTATTAGCCAGCTCATATCTTCTGCTTTGAGACTCACATTTTCATCCAATTTTTCAAAAGAGTTTTTCTGTTTTGCTTTTCCAAGTTTTGAGTTCGTTGACACCATTTTTACCACTCTCCCAAATAAATAATTGACAATTAAGATTACAAAAAGATTTTATTTTAACTCACTATTTATTAAATACGGTTTATTCGCTCCGGATTTATGCTTTGAGAAATAAGATCAATAATGAAGACGGTAGTTAGACGGTTAAATATTGATTCTTTACTTCTAATGCATAAGTTCCAGAATTATAATATCTACTTAATAACTATTTAAATATATTTATTTATTCAATGTTCAAAATATGACTTTGTGTTTCAAAATTGACACGTCGTTCGAAAATAAAATACAAGATTTAACTTTCGTTTCCAAATGTCAAGTAACTCCACAAATAAAAGTCGGTTGTAATTCTCAATACTTTTCGAAATTAGAACCCAAAGGTTGGAATAAGTTTTCTTAACAACAATATTTATTAATTTGTAATGAATATAATAAGTGTATGTTACAGGCAATCGATTTTTAAAGGCTAATTTTGAAAAAATCAAGTTTATCAGGCAATTTTCGGGTTAAATTTGTAATTGACTTTAGTGTTTTTATATTCAGATCGTAAAAACCTGGGGAGTGACACATGCAAGAATGACGATGAAAAGGAGATACTTGAGTTCAATAAGGAGTGCTTCGAAAAAGGGATCAGGGATTTAAAAATTGGAATTGAGAAAAGGCTTTATATATCTGATCCGAACCCATTCCAAATTACAGCACTGTCTGTTTTACTATGTGATAGTTTATTTATGCAATCATGAATTATATATGAATGAGAACGCAGTGTTCACAGTCTCTTATGAATCAAATACAAATTATACCTGGGGCAAACCTTTGTAATTCATTCTTTTTTATACTTCTGGAACAGCTATCCTAATTGTCTTCACAAGTCTTAACCTGCCTGCAAAATCTATTTTTAACCATAACTGCTATTATTAATCTCTTTGTGATTAATAAATACAAAGTTTTTCAATTTAACTCCAGAGATGAATTGTCTATTGTATTTCAAGTTGTATTCTGTCCTTAACTTATTGAAGTCTTTAACTCAAAATATTATAAGTATTGAGTATTTGAGGATAATAGTAAGAGGGCCATGTTAAAAATAAAACAAGCTGTCAAGATATCTCTTGGAAGTATACGGAGTGCAAAACTTCGCTCGAGCCTGACAACCCTGGGTATTATTATAGGAATTGCTGCAGTAGTTGCAAATGTATCTCTCGGAGAGAGTTTTAATGTTTATTTTGCTGACCAGATCAATTCCCAGGGATCCAATTTTATAATAATATACAGCCAGGAACCCAATATTTTCTACAATAACGAACTGCAAATTATTGATAAAACGCCAGGTGTTGCAGCTGTTTCTCCCATTCAGCAGCAGCTTGGACAGGTAAGCTATTTTTCTCAGACGAAAAATTTGCAGATTTATGGGGTCACTGAAGATTATAAGGATACTTCCAATATCGTATTGCAAAATGGCAGTTTCTTAACCGATCAAGATGCTTTTTCTGCAGTTATAGGTTCAAAGGTAGCTGATGAAAAATTCAAAAGGAAAATTTCCGCCCGCAGTTCAATAAACATCACCCTGCGTCTTGAGGGAAACCGAACAGTAACAAGAACGTTCAAGGTAAAAGGCATAATTAAACCCCTTGATGTTCCCGCATTCGCAGGCGGAGCACCTGATAGAGACTCAAGCGTCTTTATCCCCATCGCAACAATCAACCAGATGCTGGAAAAAGATGATTTTTCCGGTTTCGTTGCCATGTCCGATAGTCTGGATAATGTGGAAAATGTCTCGGATGAAATCGATAAACGGCTTGCCAGAGACTTCGGAGTTTCTTCCAGGGATCTCAACGACGAGGATTCAAAGCCCTATCGGATTTTCAACCAGGCCAATATTCTCAAGCAACTTAACCAGCTTTCTACAGCTCTCGGGAGTTTCCTAGTAGCTGTGGCTTTGATATCCTTAATTGTCGGATCAATAGGAATTATGAATATTATGCTGGTAACTGTAACTGAACGCACCAGGGAAATCGGGATCATGAAAGCTCTTGGCTTTTCCAGTATGGATGTTCTTTTGCTTTTTTTAGTGGAATCGATAATAATCAGTCTCTTCGGAGGCCTTCTGGGTATAGGATTGGGAATCGGAGGAGCTTATATTGCCACTAATGTTTTGAAACTTCCATTTTTTTATTCCCCTTACTTATTCGAGTTAGGATTAACAGTCGCAATACTTGTGGGAGTTCTGGCAGGAGTCTACCCTGCAAGCAAGGCGGCAAAATTAATCCCCGTAGATGCTTTAAGGTACCAGTAAACAATAAAAATATACGTGATTTTCGAGACTCATCTTTTTGTTGATTATGGCTCAGTCAAAATCCCAAGGGAATTTATACATATGAAATCAATAATAATGGGATACATCGCAAATCATACCGATTATTTCATTTTTATTTTAATACAAGATTAGACAAAAGGGGATCATAAATGAAAATATCAGTTTTCAGCGGGAGTCATAAAGGTAGGGATGGAAACACACTCATTATGGTTGAAGAATTCTTAAAGGGTGCAGAAGAAGCAGGGGCAGAGGCCGAGAATATTATCCTTGCTGAGAAAGACATCAGATACTGTAAGGGAAAGTTCAAGTGCTGGCTCGCCACGCCAGGTAAATGCTCTATACATGATGATATGGATAATCTTCTTCCCAAATTTATGAATTCTGACATCGCGGTCTTTGCATGCCCCGTTTATTTTGATAATGTTCCGGCTCTTATGAAAAACTTCATTGATAGACTTGCTCCTGTACTTTTGCCTCATTTTGAGGAAGATTCTAAAGGAGAGTACAGGCACGCAAAGCGCTATGGAAAATATCCGAAAATAGTCGTCATTTCCAATGCCGGGCTGCCTGGCCAAACGAATTTTGAGGTCGAAAGCCTTTTTTTCAGAAGATTGGCAAGATCTCTTCACACTGAACTAATTGCTGAAATCTATAGGGGAGAAGGAGAAATTTTCAGAGGTCAGAATAATTTCATGCTAAAACCTTTGCTGGGAAAATATAAAAAATTGCTCAGAAGCGCCGGTAAAGAGATCGTTGAAAACCAGAAGCTTTCTGAAAAAACAATTAAGGAACTCGAAAAGCCAATCGTGCCTCCGATCCTTTATATAAAGTTCGGAAATGAAGAATTGGACCGGATGTCGAAAGAAAGTAAGATATATTGAAAAGCAGGAACTTGATTCTGAGATCTTCCTGTAATACCTTTGGAAAACGCCTTTTATATGAAGAAGCGTAAAACCCCGAAGTCTTTAGCTTCGTGGGATATAAGCGTCAACTTCTTCACACTCTGCCGTTATTGATTCTGCTAAACTACTTAAACTTTAAAACCTATAAATATATACTTAAAATGCTGTCACCACAATGCGAAAGCAAGTTGGTTAACAGGGCATAGTAAGGATATTCAATCGGTTAACATAATTTTCCACCTATGGGACATAGGGTTG
>JAUPKV010000565.1 GCA_030837265.1 Methanobacteriota archaeon | reverse complement strand
TCCTTTTCTTTCCTTTTTTCTTAATTTTGAGAGAAACCTTTAATATGGATAGTTACTATCAATACTGCGGCACCGCGGGCTCGTGGGGTAGCCAGGATATCCTAATGGGCTTCGAAGTAAATCTTTTACGAAGACACCCATTGACTCGTGTTCGAATCGCGGCGGGCCCGCTAATCTACTATCTCTTAACTTTTTACTCACGGTATATCCTGTCAATACTGTTTTTTTTAAAAGACTCTTATTTATTTTTTAGTAGATTACAATCTTTAAGTTAAACGGCTTTAAATAATTTTACAATTTTGAAGACTTCGGAAAGGAAGAAAATTTTAAAGTGATTAACAACAGTACCAATTCTGTAGAAGGATTCTCAGAAAGATAGAGGATTCCCAAAACTCGATTTGGATAACGCTACTCTGGAAGCGAAACTCAGACTTGACAGGAGTACCCAAGCGTTACATAAGGTTTTACAGGTCAGAAAAAAGGGTTAATATTAAGACAAAACGAGCTATTGTATCAAATTAAAACACAATCAGAAGTACCAGGATATGGCAATTCAGGATCATCAGATAAAATTAGATATTACCCATGTCTGGGATATCTCATCCGAGACCTACGACAATAAAGAAGGGCATGGAATCCATAGTGAGGCAGAAAAGGAAGCATGGAAAAACTTATTTAAAAGTCTGCTCCCTTCAGGCAGGCTGGAAGTGCTTGATGTAGGCTGCGGGACAGGTGAAATCGGGATCTTGTTTGCAGAAATGGGTCATAATGTCACTGGGCTTGACCTGTCTGAGAAAATGCTTGCAAAAGCAAGAGAAAAAATATCCAAGAAAATGTATGACTTCAATTTTAAAAAAGGAGATGCTGAAGATCCTCCTTTTGAACCAGGAACTTTTGATGTTGTTGTAACCCGTCACTTACTGTGGACTCTTCCACACCCTGATACAGCAATTAAGAGCTGGAAGAAAGTGCTTAAGAAAGGAGGAGTGCTTATCGTCATAGATGGGCTCTATAACGGCGGTTTGATTGAAAGAAATACAAGGCAATTTTTTAGTGATTTCTTAACTTTGCTTGTTGAGAGAAAGTGTCCTAGAAGAAGACGTTACTCCAACGAAATAAAAAATAAACTCCCAAACCCCAATGGAGTTCCGCCGAAAAAAACAATTGAGTATCTCAGGAAGGCAGGATTTAAAAACGTGAGGGATCTGGACCTGAAAGAAATTGTCAAAATTCATAAGAAAAAAATGCCTTTTCGAAATAAAATTGTCTTCAACCCTCAATACCATTTGATTTATGGGGAAATTAACTTCTATGAATAACGTCTTTTTATCCCCGAAAAGGCTTTTTGAATTCATACGGTATCGGAATCCGTCAGCTTGTCTGGCGATTCTTCGAGAAAAGCAGGAGGAAGTAAAAAAGAGCCTTACAAACGATATTTTTCAAGTAAAGCAATTATATTTTGCTTGCTTTTTCAATATTTTCCGATAAATTAACCTGCAGTTTCTCTGTTACTTTTTCTCTCTGTGTCTCGTCCTTTTCTTCCTTTTGGGATAGACCACTCTCCTTCGTCGAGCGTGACAAGACAGACGCAGGATAGCAAATAACGTTGTAAGGGTCAAAGGTTATTCTATTATCTCGAAAGATTTTTTTCAAATTCACTTGATATCGAAAACCTCCGCCAGCTTGTCTGGCGTCTCTACCCATAAAGCAGAGAGAAGAAAAAGAAGTTTAAAATTAGCAAAATAATGAGCTGTAACTCTGCCGTTAAAAGAATAGCCCTGTAAAGTGAGAGTTGTTGTATAGTCAAGGATATCCTATAATATATGGCTTTAATAATATGTCTACCAAAAGCTCTTTTTCAGAATGTTAAAAATATCCAGTTACTTTCTCCTTCTTAAACATGGACGGTATGGGTTGACAAAAGAGGTACAAAATGAAAAAAGAGCCTGAAACCCCTCTGGAAATAAAATGGATCGATGTAAAAAAGGATAAAGGCCTGGAAGATGCCCTCTACGTCCGAAGGGAGGTTTTCATAAAAGAACAAAATGTGCCAGAAGAAGAGGAGGTTGACGAAGCGGACCTGGAGTCTTATCATGTAGTTGTGTACGCGTATGACAGGCCTGTAGCCACAGGCAGGCTTTTTAAAAACGGAGAAAACTGGCTTATTGGAAGGATTTCAGTACTGAAAGAGTTCAGAGGAAAACAGGTAGGTAAGCTCATTGTGGAGTAACTTCTGGAGAAAGCCTCTGAAATGGGGGCAGAAGAAGTTCAAGTTCACGCGCAGACACATGCAATGGACTTTTATAGAAAATCTGGCTTTGTTGTATATGGAGCTACGTTTCTGGAAGCTGGAATAGAGCATATATCCATGCTGAAAAAGTTGTAATCTATTAACATGTTCGGTGGTTAATCTTTCAGGTAGCCTGAGTTAGTCTTGAATGTGCTCTATAAATTCCAGGCTCTACAGATAAATTCTTATTTGCTGAACAAAATTCTATAAAATGAGCTGGTATAAATGAGCTGGTATGCAATAGATGCGGTGGATAGAGCTTTTTCAAGATCAAAAAAAGCTCTTTTCGAGCCTTTTGATTTCTGGAAATGGGTAAAACTTGCAATTATTATCTTTTTTGTTGGCG
>JAUPKV010000564.1 GCA_030837265.1 Methanobacteriota archaeon | reverse complement strand
TTTATTGAAGACTGAATTCTTCTTGGAAATTCAAGATTTCGATCAAAAAATGCAAAAATCACTAGATTTTGGAACTGAGTCGCTCTTTCCATAAAGGTATTTTTCTGACTTATTCTACCCGGTTTCTCTCTAAAAACACTTTTTCATATTAAGGACCTGTTCCAAACCGCCGATTTAAGTTGCAACAAAAAGCGGGTAATGTCTGTTTAATGAACTGACTCCGTTACAAAATAGTAACACTAATAATACCGTAATTTCATAGAGTAGGCCATACCATATTTAGCATGAAAGTACATGAGGATCTCTTCCTAATGTGCTCTCTTGATCCTTTTTCCCCCTAATTGCGAATATTCCACTAAATATTTTAATCCGTTCATCAACCGAGAAAATCTCAGTCTCAACAATCTTTCCTTGTGGACCAGATCGAGAGCAGCATTGAACTTGAGACAGGCAGGAGAACTGAGTTCAGCAATAAAAATATTACGGCATTGTTAACTAAACATAGTTAACTCTTTATTTCTGTATTTCATCAATAAAAGAACCGAGTACTTTAGCATTTCAAGACTCTTCGTATAACACTTTGTCTTTCTTCTCAACCTTGCCAGAAAGTGCCTCAATATGCTGTTATATCCTTCAAATGTATACGTTTCTGCTTTGGATTGAGTATTACGGAAATCCAGGCTATTAAAGAACTTACAAAAACCCAATTAGTCTGAATTTTGATAAAAAGCTCAATTTGCTCCAACGAGAACGGTTTTTGCCAGAGGGCAATTTTAAAGGCAGTAAACATGATTTTTTGGACAAATGGGTATTTACAAGCCAGTTTTTGTTTTTAACGTCATTTTGTTGATTTTGGCAAAGCTTCAATTAACGACGGATCAAGTGAAGTTTTCATCACCGGAGAGGCTGCGGGGTATTTGATAGAAATTAAAACTCTGAGTTTTCTATACATTATTAATTTTCGTATAAACTCACACAGCAAAATTTAAATAGAATTATATTGTTGATTTATCAATGGTTGATAAATCAATTATACAATTACTTATTATTGAAAAATCAATATTATATTCATAATTCATATATTTTCCAAAAATTATTGACCTTGAAAACAGTTCCTGATCCGGCAAAATCCGGTATAAAAGAGGATAGTGAACAAAGATGGATGAAGTAACGCTGAAGAAGATAATTCTTCTTTCGATGGAAAGAGATGCTCTTGATAACTTGATTTTTGAACAGACTTTTCAGAAGAAAATTATTAGCAAATTTAAGAATCTGAGCAAGAATCAGCCCGTGGTAATCAAGATCATAGGCATGGAAGGTGAAATCATGCCCTCAACCATAGGGAAGTACACAGGGATGGAAAAAAGTAGCCTCACACGGATGGTTGATGATCTGGAGAAAAAAGGAATGGTGTTTCGGAAAACTGATCCTGAAGACAGAAGGAAAGTACTTGTTTCCCTGACAGATAAGGGGTTAGACTGTTACAATTATACGAATGAAATCACCGATGAACTCCTTGAGTTTGTAGATGAGAAAGATGTCGAGGATTATGTACAGAGCCTCGAGATAATGGTGAGAATTTTAAGAAAGACTGCAGCTCGAAAGACTAAATTTATATAAAAAATATGGGAGTGAAGGGAGGAAGTTGAAATGACTCTTAAGCTTATACAAAACCTTCAGAAACTGGGTTTTACCGGCAATGAAGCCAAGATATACTCAGCGCTTGTCTACCTTAAGCAGGCGAGAGCTAGTGAGATTGCTGAAAATGCCGGAGTTCCGAGAGCCAAAATCTACGGAACCCTCAGAGGGATGGAGAAAAAGGGATATGTGAAAATAATTGAAGGCGAACCAACTATTTTTTGCTGTGTTCAGCCGGAAGAGCTTATTTTCAGGATAAGGGCTGATTTTATGCTTTCTTTGAACGAGACCGTAAATGAAATAAACGCTCTGAGCCCGGCAAGTAATAGCTTTTCTCCAAGAAATATCCAGAAACTAAAGTGCTAATATAGGATACTATTCCTGTGAAAACTACGTTACATTTTTAAGAGAATTAAGAGTGATGCCTTTAATATTCCCAAGGAAAAAATCTAATTTTAAGAAAATTTACAATAAGTCGAGGCATCTTTTGAAAATATTTGGTTCAAGAAGAGCTGATGAATAAAAAATAAAGAGGGGGCTATATACTTAAGTAAATCCTTCAGACATCGGTACACTACAAAAACGATAACTGGAAAGAGAGAAAAAGGAAAACAAAAAGAAACTTGAAGAGCAGCAGGTTTTCTCAGTCAATGTTATGGGGAGCAATCGGTTCAGGGAAAACCACATTGGTTGAGGAGACGATAAGGCGTCTCAAAGACAAGTACAAAATAGTTATGATCGAAATAGCTGTTATTGTAGGGGACACGATTGCAGAAATGGATGCTTCTCGTTTCAGGAAACTCGGAGTATCTACAATTCCAGTAAATACTGGAAAAGAGTGCTATATGGATGCAAAACTGGTAGAAAATGCTCCGACTTATGCCTATTTTGAAAATATCTGTCTCCTCATAATTGAAAATGTAGACAACTTTATCTGCCCTGTGGACTTCAATCTGGAGGAGTCGTTGAGGGCTGTGATCGTGAGCGTGACAGAGGTAGAAGATGTTGTTTCCAAGCATCCCCTGATATTCAAGACTGCGGAACTTGTAATCCTAAATAAAGTTGACATTGCACATGCAGTTGATGTCGATGCCAAGAAATGAGAAAAGATATTCTTTCCTTAAATCCGGATGTGTAGGTTATCCATAATTCGAAATATAACTGAGAAAGTCTGGAGGCCTGAAGATCTGGATTGGTTTCATCGAGCAGGGACTTAGAGAAACGCAGAAAAATTAGGTAGGTTAAAAAGAGTATAAAT
>JAUPKV010000563.1 GCA_030837265.1 Methanobacteriota archaeon | reverse complement strand
TCAAATATGTAATCCTTGCAAATAAAGATCACTGGACGCATAACTGTGACTACTGGACGGAAAAAGGCTGGTTAAAATAACAATATTTTTAATAATTTTCAAAATATGTATGTTAGCTAGTTAATTGGTGGGTTCATTATGCTAAACCTTGAAGAACTAGGGAAAAAGCTTACAGAAGCCGGAAGGTTGAAACTACGTCCTCTATGTGTCTATGGCACGGATGAAATTCCTGAGGGAGCAGTACCATCATACAAGGTAGACCGCTGTATAGCAAAGGCAATTTACACTTCTGCTCTTTTTGAAGAGACACCTCCAATATATGTTGAAGCAGCCCATGAGCAGTGCTGCGTAGGTGGACTTGTATGGATGGGGTTGAGTGAACCTCATCCGAAACTGAAATACTTCGTGACTGTGGGCACGCCTGACTTCCATGGTGGGGCTGCCGAACACTTAAAGGCGTCGCCGGAACTATTCGAAGAGAGCATGAAACGTGCAGGGAAAATAATTCCACCTGGTAAATACACCGTCATCGGTCCTTGCAATGATAACATAGCACCTGAAAAAATCAGATCGCTTATTCTTTTTACAGAGAGCGAACAAATAAGGAACTTATGCGGTCTTGCACAATTCAACAGTTCTGACATATTCTTTAAGACGGTGATACCTGGTGGACCTACCTGTTCCATGATGCTTGCTTTCCCCGCTGGCATGGCAGAGAATGCGCCTAAGGACTCAGCTTATGTCGGGCCTGTTGATCCGACAGGAAATCCCTGGCTACCCCAAGAATTAATAATTATGGGTATTCCGATTTTATTGGCTCAACAGATGGCTACTGATCTGGAAGAGTCTTTTATTGGCAAAAGAAGCAAGATAGCATACCCTGAAAAACGTATCATAGTAAAATCAAAGTGAAAGGCATATAAGACCAAAAAAGAAAAAACAACCGGGATATCCTTTTTGTGGGTTGGTTTGGTCCTATTGGAGTAGCAGCTTTCTATTATGCTCGATTCTCAATGAGACAAACAGGAATTGAAGAATTGTGGCCAGTTGTTAGCTTGGTGATATGCATGTCAATTGTTCTTCACGGAGTAAACGCAACTTATTTCACAAAACTTTGCGGAAAGTCTAATTTAGAAAAGTCAGGAAATGAGTAATTGCATTTCAAGAAGGAGTTTCAAGACTCCAACTCTTAATTTTTGGCTACAAACACATATTCCATCTAATTTCATTGATTTAGAATAATGGTTGCATGAGTTTAGACTGAGAGTAACAATCTTCGATCTTATAGAGACACCTATTAAGTATAATATACTAAATATAAGATAGGGGATGCAGTGGAGGCTCACATTAACAATATCGATGAAAAGGGTTTCGGCGATATTCTCGGACTGCGGGAAGAAATAGGAGAAATCCAGGTAGCAATTGCTGACTTTGAGGTTGGAAAAAAACTTAACGTAGCCATTATAGCCGGACTGTTTGGTGGAAAAACCACTCTAATTAATGAGATTGAGAAACTAAACCTAAACAGGGCGACAAAATTTACTTTCTCTGAAATTGTCCGGGATAAAAAGGAAATTTTCCTCCCCGAAGACACAAAAAGGGTAGTACTTCTGGATAACTGTCACTTTCTTTACGTGAGAAAACCTGGTGGCTTCGAGATATTTTACGAGTTTCTGGATATGGTTAGTTCTCAGAACAGGATATTTGTCACTACATGGAACCTTTATTCCTGGAAATACCTTAATGAGGCCTTTGATCTTGGAAAATACTTTCCGATACAGATCATTATTCCTCCTTTTGAAAAAAAAGATCTTAAACCCTTTATTCTCGGAAGATATGAAGAAGGGGAAATTATATTTGATAGTGGTGGGGAGTTAGAAAAAGAACCCTTTATGTATATAACGGAGTATCCGATTGAACTCTCCTCCATAGGCAGGAAAATTGCAATCCCTATTTTGAGAATAAACACTCATTATCTTAAGAAATATTTTCTGAATGAAAAAGAAGAAGAAAAAAAGGAACAGGAAGAAAAAGAAAAAATCGCTGAGAACAGGATATTCGAAAAAATTCACCTGGAATCAAAAGGTAACCCTGGTGTTGCACTAAGAGTCTGGGAACTTGGGCTAGATTATCCTCACATAAAGCCGGATAACATAGGCAACTTTTCGTACAATATAGAGCTTGAACACGAAGAGGCGTTTGTCCTAAGCCTTATTCTCTCATACCAAAGCCTGAAAATGAGTGAAATAATCGAGATGATTGATTCTGTATTAAGAACCGACAAAGTTCTCTTCCGGCTTCTAAACCAGGAACTAGTTTCCCAAAGTGAAGATAATTCCTTCCGAATCAGACCTGAAGCCTTGAGGAGTGTGATTGCATATCTGGAAAAGTTAAGGCTGGTATGGTAAATGGTAGATAGAAACACTGTAGACACAAGCAGGGAGCAACTTCTGGAGACTCTCAGATCCATAGAGACACAAACAATCGTAAATATACTTCTGATTTTTTTCCTCGCGTACATACTTGGTAGAATTATCACAACCATACTATCAAAAGCTTCGGAAAAAATGAGCCGTAGTGGTAGGGTAAAAGTAAAAATGGTTATTCCTGCAGTAAAGTTTGGAATTTATATTATTGCTTTTTATTACTTCCTTACGGAAATATTAAAAATATTTGGGCCAGAACTGTTTCTCTTGACAGGACTTATTGGTGCAGGCATTGGTTTTGGGCTAAAAGACCTTTTTGCAGACTTTGTCGGAGGAGTTGTAATTACATTTGAAAAACCTTACCATGTAGGAGACAAAATTACCATTGGGGACTATTATGGTGAGGTTACTGATATAGGGCTAAGGGCAACAAAACTCGTCACACCGGATGATAATACTATTACAGCTCCAAACAGCCTTATTTTTGATGAGGCCGTTGCCAGTGGAAACTATGGGGCTTCGGAAATGATGGTTGTAATAGACCTCTATATCGCGTCGGAGTCAGATGTAAAAACTTCAATGAGAATTTTAAGAGAAGCCGTTGTGAGCTCAAAATATGTTTTTATCTCCAGGAAAAACCCTGTTATCCTGCTACACAAATCCCTGCCATTTTACACCAGGTTGCGGGCCAAAGCTTACGTTAATGATCTAAGAGATGAATTTGAGTTTGAATCCGATGTACACACAAGGGCCTGGATCGAACTCCAAAAGAATGGGATCAGGGCTCCGCAACTCCATGTTCTGAATATTCCCCCAATAGAAGAAGAATATGAATCAGATACTCGAGGAAACGTCAGGTCAGACAAAAGGGCCAGAAAAGATTCCGAATCTAGTATAAATTCCCAGAGAAATTCCAGATTTTAAACTTATCTAGTCTCATTTGAAATCTGTAACATAGGATATGCTTTCAAGTAAACCAGTTATTTAAACTCTCAGTCCGGAAATATCAAGTTTTTTACCTTCGTTCTCCGATTGACTTATGATTGAGAAACTGCCATCAGTCTCAAGGACAACAGCCTCTACACTTTCCAGATTAGCATATCCTTGATTCCTCACAGACTGCTGGATTTCACTTTCAATAACTCTAGAACACTTCATAGAATCTTTAAGATATTCCCCATTATAATATACAAGGGATGGCTCATTTTATTATTCTTTTAACAGTATCTGACCTTATTGTTATCCAGGAAACTGTATATTGCAGACCTATCAGGACTGCAAAAGTAGTTACTCCTTCTACGAGTGCAACGCTTTTATTCAGAAGAAGTGATCCGAACGTAGATCCGAGTGCAATTGTTATTACAAAATCAAATGCATTAAGTTTGGAAAGTGTGCGGTTTCCGGAAACTATTAATAAGAGTACAAGTGAGATGTATCCCAAAATTCCGAGTACTAAGACCCTTACCAGATCATTCCAGCTATTGAAGAATAAGCCCATAGCTATAGTTCTCCCCTTTAAAACGAGTGAATTTATGGATATTAGTTTAAACTAATTGCACCTCTTCTTATGATCTCTAGTGCTTCGATTCCAAAATACACTCACAAACCTGCACCTTTAAATCTGTCCATTGATCAATGAATTTTTTCTTTCATTAATGGATTCGTTTTGGAATCGGTGCACTAGATATTGAGATAAAATGTTTTACGAGTATCTGCATCTATTTTATTATTCCGGATGTGATTTCGGGGGTGTCAGCGGTTAAAAAGAAGGATGCCTTATGTACCCTTCTCTGAAGTGTTAATTATATCGACACCTACTGCGGTCCCCACCATAATATCCTCTTCTTTCTCAAGAGCTTCAAGAATATTTGAGATTAAAAGATGGCTGATGGCTCTCCTTTTCCTGGGCTCTACTACATATCTTAACCGCATTTCGATCCAGTTTTCCTCCATTTTCATATAAAGGTTTGTTCGTACATCGTAGGTCGTAAAGAAGTATCTTTTTCCCATAAGCAGGAGTTCTCTCCGTGCCAGGTCTTCGAACTCTCCTACAACTGGGCCTGCAGCTCTGAGAGCAATTTCTTTAGCTTTTTTCCAGTTGCTGCCATAAATCAGTAGGATGCGGATTTCATCCCAGATGAACGAATAATCCCTTGTATAATTTTTTATTGTCTGGTTGAGAGCAAAACTATTCGGAACACTGAGAATTCTGCCAGTGTACTGATCTGCATCCACCCATTCTCTGATTTCCATAATTGTAGTGTTGAAACTTCCTATATCCAGCACATCGCCTGTGGTATCTCCCACCTGAATTCTATCTCCTGCTTTAAAAGGACGAGCTACAACCAGGAGAATTCCTCCTGCTATATTCCTCAGAACATCCTGAAGTGCAATTGCAACTCCGGCGCTCAGAATTCCGTAGGCAATAAACAGGGTGCTAGTTCTCTCAATCCAGATCGCAAAAAGGAAGGCAAGAGCAAGTACTGTAATAAGTATAGATGCAGTTTTCCTCAGAGTGTACCTCTCTCTGGCAGTCGATATTCTTCTAAGAATAAAATTTCCGGTAATTGAATTTATTATATAGGCTAGAAAAACTACAATTAAAGAGATGAGAAATGCATCCAGTAGATACCGGTCCTCGGAGATATAAAAATCAGTTAGGTATCGAATATATGCGATAAAAAGTATCAAGATTAACAGAATAAAAGTGTTCAGTCTCCTCATTACCCTCATGCAGATAAATATAATGTCTTTTATATATCAATATAGCTCCAATAACTGAGGTGCTTTGATACTTAATTCTGTTAAGCTAGCTTTGGCCTAAAAGAATATTTAAATTGAAACTTTTTCGTTGATTTTTTAGAATCCTTTGTATTGTCTACTATACACTGAATTTTCCGCTGTTACTAAGCATATAGCGTGTGAGAAGGCAACATTATAACTTATGGCAGTAGTACGAAACCTTATTGTAAACAGAGAATAACTACTTATAAACCACATGATTATTATTAATTAATATATTAAAATTCATTGAATTAATTTGTGCTTTATGTAGTTCAGTCTGTATTAAGCTGTCTATTAAGCTGTCTACTCGAAAAGTCAAATTAATATTGGGGGTTAAGAATGAAAAGCAAATCGATAGCTTGTCTCCTAGTGCTATGCTTAACTTTTTCTGTTGGATTAGCACAAGCACAGTTTGGAGGAGGTTGCGAATCCGTAACATATTCTGGTGTTACACCTGATAGATTTGAATGCATGAAGCAAGGTCTTCAGGAGTACGGCATCTATGTCCCATCGGGAGAAAGTGGAGAACTTTCCGGCAATGGAATCGCTGCGGATTTTGAATGGAATGGAGAGTCCATTCTTACCTTAATTTGACAGAAGTTGTTAATTTGCAAAGTAGTTTTTTACAAAAAACACCTTACGTCGAC
>JAUPKV010000562.1 GCA_030837265.1 Methanobacteriota archaeon | reverse complement strand
AGAAAATAGCTGAAGTAGCAAATCGTACAAAAAGTGATTTTCTTGCAAAAATCAGCCATGAACTCCGAACTCCACTAAACTCCATAATAGGTTTCTCGGACATGCTCCTTGAGCAAATATATGGAGAATTGAACGAGAAACAAATAAAAGCTACTATGAATATTTCAAAAAGTGGAAAGCTTCTTCTGAATCTGATAAACAACCTGCTGGATATTTCGAAAGTAGAATCCGGAAAAACAGAGCTTAATTATAGAAATTTCGAACTTGTATCCAAGCTTAATTTGATACGAAACCTGATGCTTCCCATTGCAGACCGTGATAATATTAAAATCGAAATTGATATTGATGACAAACTTACAAGTATCTGTGCCGACGAAGACAAATTTGTTCAGATAATGTATAATCTTGTGGATAATGCTATGAAATTTTCTTTCGAAAACAGTAATGTAAAAATAGGGGCAAGGCGAAAGGGAGACCTGGTTGAAATAACGGTTATGGATACGGGAATTGGCATCAAAGGTGAAGATCATTATAAACTTTTCAAACCATTTAGCCAAATTGATACGCTTTCTCATCGAAAATCCCAGGGAACCGGACTGGGACTTTCTTTAGTAAAACAGATTGTTCACCTGCACGGAGGATATGTCTGGTTCAGAAGTACTCCGAGTAAAGGAAGTACCTTTGCTTTTGTAATACCAATTGACAAAATAAAGAAAACCCTGCATGAATAAGGTAATTATATAGCGTTATGAGTCAAAGTTTCACTCTATTAATTTCCACCTAACATTATTAAAAGCATATATGCGGGAAATAACGGGGTAAGAAAATACAATTACTATTCCTAAGTAAGTTAAAGGGTCAATGACTTCGTAAGTAAAGGTGGAGGGGTTTAATACTGTTTTGGCATAGGTGTTTACTGAGAGAGCTAGAAAAATAAAATTCATTACAATGACTGCATCGATTATCAAAGATAGCAATAGATTTCGTTTACTCATGAGTTGCACCCATAAATCTCTTTATGAAATACATCCATAATTTTCTCTAATCTCAGATTCTTTGAGAACCTTGAGTCCCAGTTTATCCAGAATTAAAGTAATTCTATTCCTATCAGCACTTTTCATGGATTTGCGGTCGAAATAAGCAAAATCGGCACTCGATTTCTCAACCGCCTGCTTGATCAGAGCTTCATCAACGAATTCTAAATGATGCTTTGGAAAGTTATGTCCAAAAGAAATTCCTGTTTCAAACAAAAGTCCGGTCTGGCGCATAGCATAATGCCCACCACCAAAACCGATTGCTACCGGGACTTTATCAAGGGAGACAGCAAGGATAGCCTTTGCAGCGACTTCACCTGCATCGGCATCTGTCCACTGCTTTTCCGTACTTCCGATCTCAGCATAAAGAGATGGAGTTAAGAGTACTGTTGGGCCGTGATGGGTAACTTCAAGGGTAACATCATATTTCAGGGCTTTTTCTTCCGCCAGCCGTTTCATCTCCATAAGAATAGACTTCATCGCAGCCGGGGAAGAGACTGCAAGCTCTTTGGGGCGGCCCCCGAGTCTTGCCTCTTCAGAAGAATTTCCTGTGCAATGTACTGTAAGGGAATTGATTTCCTCTTTGCTTCTATGCTTGGATGCAAAAATAATAAGGGAGGCACGTAGTCCCGCAGCTTCCAGTTTCTTATCTAGTCCGTCCTGGAAGACATGAAGTTCTTCTATTTCTACAAGTCTGAATTTTCCGTCCGACGATTCAAGAGCCGCAAGAAATCCGGAGTTCTCAGGAAGTTCAAGAGCTTTCCAATCTCTCAAATTAAAAAGATGATTTTTAATGTTCTGGCTAGCAAGGTCAGGAACAGAGCAGATAATAGTAATTTTCGAAATTGAATTTTCAGGAGAGTTTTTTCCCTGATTTTCCATTACATCTGGTTCACTTATTTTTTGCTTGCTATTATCTTTCATTTTCATCAACCGACTTTTATCACTTTAACGATCCTATAAATTTCGTTAAAATAGATAAAGCAAACCCTATTCAGCTTTGGAGCAAAATTTGAGCAAAAATCAGATGAAGAAAATAACCTGTTAATAGAAATTTTTAAATATTAAGCTCAATTCTTGAAAATTTTATAGAAAAATTTATTGAGCAGAGTCCATCTCCTAAAAGAGAAGGATCTGCACTTTTTCCCGGAGGAAAAAGAAAAAAAGTTGTTTTTTATAAAGTGTCTAAACTAATATCAGCCAATGTGGAAGAATTTGTCCACGAGTTTCTTGATTTCATCGTTCTTGCCGTAGAGCCTCTCACTGAGTTGATAGTCGTCAAAAGCCTCAAGGTATTTCACTGTGTCATTGATCAGACCTTCACTGAAGACATCGTACTGAGTGAAAATATCTTTATATTTTTTCAGGGCTTGTGCAGATTCATAACAGGAAGCTGGCAGGTGATCAAGCTGTGCAAGTCTGTCCGCATGTTCATCTTTAAAGATGTTCACATCGATATAGAGCTTGTCGGCTAACGCAAGTGCATCCTTCTCCTTCATCTCAAGTCCGTGGCGGACACCAACGGCAAAGGCTGCAAAGACCAGATAAAGGTCCATTGAGGGATCACAAGCACGATATTCGAAGGTAGCTTTGTAGCTGTGGCTCTTTAGATCCTCACTGTAGTTCGGATTGGCGATAGTTATCATCTTGCTTGATTCATCGGAGAACCAGCCAAGAGGCACACGGATCAGAGCTGAGCGGTTCCTGTCTCCCCAGCAGATGTTGGTTGGAGCTTCCTGGTGAGGTACAAGGCGCAGGTAGGATGTGGGGATCCTGTTACCAAAAGCAGTGATGCCTGCTGCAATGTCAAGCTCGCCAGCTAATGCACGCTTTGCGGTGTTACTAAGCTCGCCATTCTCGACCATGACAGGCTTTCCATCCTTCAGGAGTTTCTGGTGGATATGCATCCCGCTTCCGGCTTTTCCGACAGTTATCTTCGGGGCAAAGCTGACGACTACACCATACTGGTCGGCAAGCATCCTGAGCATCCATTTTGCAATAAGCAGACGGTCGGCAGTGTTTTCAAGTGAGTCTGTCTCGAATTCGATTTCGTTCTGCTCGTAATAGTAATTGTCATCAGTATAGTTACCGACTTCAGAGTGTCCGTATTTGATTTTTCCGCCAGCTTCGGAGATGTACATCATTGCTT
>JAUPKV010000561.1 GCA_030837265.1 Methanobacteriota archaeon | reverse complement strand
AAAAAATAATATGATTAAATCCTATTTTTAGATAAAGAGTTTATAAATTATGGTCAAATGTTACGATGATTAAAAAATGGTAATTATTTAAAAAATGTTTAAGAAATTACTTTACAGAGATTTCATTTATATGGCTGGGCAGTGTATCAATTTTTCTGTAAGATCACAAATCTCAAAAAGTTATTTTATAGACAATTTGACATATTACTAAAATCAGTAAAATAGCTACATTATCTTATAAAGGTAGTTATTTTAAAATGAATGAGGCAGAAAGCCCAAAAGTAGTTTTCTTCATTTTTTCGGTCAAGTTGTATCAAGTTGGTTTTGTTCTTTTGTAGGGACAACAATATTTCTAAGATCCGCCAACTCTTTTTCATATCCTTTAAGCATTAGATCGGCAAAAATCCTTATCATTTCTACATTTTGATTATTATTTCCTAATGTCAGAGCTGAAATATATGCTTCTCTAGATTCTTTCGGGATAATCAGTTGTGGATACCCTTCTTTCTTTAAAAGATAATTCAAGAGTTCACGTCCGGTTCTCCCATTACCATCAGAAAAGGGATGAATCAATTCAAACTTGTAATGAAACAATATAGCCTGCTCAAAAGGATGTTTTTGGGTTTTAATGGCATCATAATAGGTGGTAATTAGGTCCTTTAAGTCTATTTCTATCATATTAGCAAGCGTAACGCTTAGATCGCAACCACCTATATAGACAGGGTTATGCCGTCTGAAAGTTCCCGGACTCTCAAAATGCATGTCAATTTTATTCATAATCAGTGAGTGTAATTCTCGAATAAATTTTAAATTTACTTTACCTTTGTGTTTTTCCACATAAGCCTTTACAGGACCTCTGCTTGAACACCGGATTCTTGAAACTTTTTCAATTATTCTGTACCCTCCACATTACTCACAATTATATACACACCATTCTTTCTAATCATCGTTTTATTGTTTTTGTGAGCCATGTATACCTTTGATAATCCTATAACCGTTGCCTTTTTTAAACCAGCGTTTTGAGCGACATCTGAATACAATGCACCTGTGAGCGTTTCGAATGGTCGAAACTTCCTTATTTTGTCTTTTGCGGCTTCACTCAAAGGCAAGTTTTCGAGCTCAGCACCGTTCAACACTTCCTGGTATGCAAGAAAAAGACTTCTTATTTTAAATCCCCCATTCTGTTAGTCTTTTCTTTATATCTCCAAGTTCATAGTCTGTAAATGAAAGGCTTTGGTAGTGCTTAAGAGATGTTATAGGATCATGTCCTTGCCTGGAATATATTTCAATCTCCGGGATTCCAGTCTTTAGCATCCAGCTTTCTATGGTCTTTCTTGGAGTTTTTGGTCCTACTTTTGGATTTATGCCTGCTTTCTCTGACCACCTGGCTAAATCCTTATTCCAGGAAGACCTATAAGGCGGTTTTTTGCCATTCAGGAAATGAGAAAACACATAGGAGAAAGTAGCAGGCAATTTATCAATAGTCCTTTTAGGAAGCTTTTCCTTTTCCTTTTTCTGTGCTTCTTTAGGTAATATGATCTGATTTATTTCTTTGTAGTACCATTGAGGATTTTCGTAGAGCCTTTGAAGTTCAATATATCGAAGGCCTGTAATTGTGTTAATCTCAAAAATAGCTTTCATTGATTCAGGAATCACGGTTACAAACCTATCATATTCCTCTACAGTCAGGATCTTGGTTCCATCTGCAGTAACTAATCCATTTTCCATGAAAAGATGATAGCTACAAAGTATTAAAACGTAGCTATTTTGAGCTTATTTGTAAGTTATTTGCCCTCAAAATTAGCTAAAAACCCGAGAAATAGCTACCTTTTATACGAAAAGGTTAGGACAATTTTAATGCGGATATACAGAAAAGTCTGCATGAAAATATGTTTAACTTTCTTAATTAATAACATTTAACCAAAAAGTATATTGTATTTGATTCTATACCTCAAGCGTGGAAGTTTATATATTAACCCAAATATGCTCTGGAGTGAAAAACATCCATGCAAACAACCATTAAAATCAGTGCAGAGCTTTATGAAGCGCTCGACTCTTGTAAAGATACAGATATTGATAATGATTGGGAGTCGAAGTGCACAGTAATCAAAAAATTATTGGTGCGATATGATAGTACATGTCAACTTACGCATGAAAATGGTGACTACTGGTTCGTCGTCAAAGGCAAAAAACGGAAATTTCTAGAGCTTTCAGATGCCACGGAAGATGTGAGAATTACTCAAGATCTTTATGACCTACTCGTTGAAGCGAAAATTCATCCAGATGAAACGATAAACACCGTCTTGCAACGATTGATATTTTCATTTGACAGCAAGAAATTGGTATATCGTATTAATGTAAGATCTATCAACAACAAGGACAGTAAGGACCTAATACTTTTTTTACGTGATCTACTGATGACAGAGCCAAAATTTAACAACTCATTATTTGTTGAGGTTGGTAATATCAAAAATTACCCTGAAATAAGTAATAAATATAAAAATAATACATTACCATTATCAACGTTGTATAATTTTGAGGGACTTGAATTATGGCATATAGAGGGGGAACATGATTTAGATCAGGTGAGAAAGAAATTAGAGGAATCTATCGATTTGTTTGAATAGTCTCATTGACACTTCGCTTAAGATCCTACATAGGTCTCATTATTTCCAAATTTATTTTGTGACGTGGAAATCCAACCAAAACCAAAATTTAATACTCTATTTACAATAAAAATGAAATTATTTCAATTTCTAAAATTGATAGAAGATGATTAATTGGGTAATTATTATGTTTGTCGTAAATGCGGTGCAACATTTCAACGTCAAAGTTGGATGAGCGACAGAGAATGGGATGAATATATAACCAAATGTCTAGATTACCACAATTGTGAAAGATACAAGACGACAAAAATCTAAAATTGTAGAAGTTCTGTAACGTCTTCGTCTGCTAATCTTCATGTCCACAGACCTCCTGCAGTAACACTCAATCAAACTCCCAAGGAATTCCATATTTCCACTGGACTTTGTCAGAAGATTTAAATCAAATTTACTCTGGGAGGTCTCTGGACATGAACATTAGGTCAAAAACGGTTAAAATAAACAGGTTTTACTACAAAACCTGTGCATAATATGTAGAGAGAATAAAAAAATGTTAAAAAATTTCAATACATAACAGTTTTTATCCTTTATGTGAGTTAAGGATGGGTAAAAAAAGAAGTAACATAGAGGATTGTGGCGGGGAATATAGGCAAAACCCGCCACAGTTTAGGGTTTCCTCAAGGTGTTAACGCATCGATTACACCTTTTGGGTGATATATATTTGTCGATTTTATTTTTGCAATTTTTCCTTCTCACAATGCACAGCTTGTTGAATAAGAAAGAGCGATTACTCGCTCTCCCTCTTCTAAGAACTGGACGTGCACCTTTCAATGCATCCAGCTCAAGCGTTCTATAACCTTTTCTGTATCAGGCAGCAGCTTTTTTTT
>JAUPKV010000560.1 GCA_030837265.1 Methanobacteriota archaeon | reverse complement strand
TCTGTTCTGACTTTCCCTGAATGCATCTATCACTTCTGAATCATTGATGTTGCTTCGGCCCTTAAACTTATGAGCCTGCAGGTCAAGCAGGGATGAGACTACCTGCAGATTATTTTTGATCCTGTGGTGAATCTCTCTTTCTCGGGAAATCTCAAAATTTGCAAGGGCTTGTTCAGCTTCTTTTCGCCTGGTGATATCGGTGAGCATACTCATCGAACCCACGAAGTTATCATCTTTATCAAACAATGGTTTTGCATTTACACTAGCCCACAATATTGAACCATCTTTTTTTATCAATTTTAACTCGTAGCTATCATCCATACCCAGCAACCTATTTTTCAGATTCAGTTTGACGATAGTTATTGGTTCTTCACTGAGGAAATCCCAAATTGGTCTGCCAATTCCTTCTCGCCGAGCATATCCAAGCATGTCTTCCATTCTATTATTAGCAAAAGTGATTATGGCTTCTTTGTCAATTATTAGTATACCTTCGTTAGCAGTTTCTACTATATTTCGGTATTTTTCTTCACTTTCACGGAGTTTTTCTTCGACTGCTTTATTTTCGGTTATATCTCGGGAAATGAACGAGATAGCAGTCATTTTTCCGGATGAATCAAAAACAGGAGAAAGAGTTATTGAAACATTTATTTTCGTTCCATCTTTCCTTAGCCGCACAGTTTCATAATGATGAATGCTTTTTCCTTGCTTAATCTTCTCACTTAAATTTTTTGTCTCATCGATTAAATGGGATGGAGCCACAATGGATGCAGGCAGTCCCATAATTTCTTCAGCCGAATAACCGTATACCTGCTCTGCACCTTTATTCCAACTTATAATAGTACCATCAAGAGATAAAGTTCCAATAGCATCGTTTGATGATTCCACTACATTTGCTAGTAGCTTATTTTTTTCTTCTACTACTTTATTTTCGGTTATATCTCTGGAAATGAATGAGATAGCAGTCATATTTCCATGCGAATCAAAAACTGGAGAAAGAGTTATTGAAACATATATTTTCTCTCCATTTTTCCTTAACCGCATAGTCTCGTAATGATGAATGATTTCTCCTTGCTTAATCTTCTCACTTAAATTTTTTGTCTCATCAATTAAATGGGGTGGAGCCACAATGGATGCGGGCTTTCCCAAAATTTCTTCAGCCGAATAACCGTAAATTAGCTCTGCACCTTTGTTCCAACTGGCAATAATACCTTCAGGGGATATAGTCCCAATTGCGTCACTTGATGACTCCACTATATGTGCTAAATTCCTGATTTTTTCTTCAGACCTTGTGAGTTCGGTAATATCCTGAATTGTTCCTTTCATTAGAACAGGAGTAACTCCCTCAAAAATAGTTTCGGATTGCATATGGACCGAACGTTCTTCCCCAGTAGCTAAACTAATCCTAAAATCAATGAACTGAGGGCCCTTTCTTGGTCCTATCTTAAAGGTATTAACCACGTAGTCTTTGTCTTCAGATATTACGTAATTCAGAAGTTCATTATAAGCCGGGGCTACCTCTTGAGGATTACGTCCGAAAATACGATACATTTCGTCAGACCAGTAAGCTTTATCGGCTGCAATATCCCATTCCCAACTTCCTATATGTGCAATTTTTTGGGCTTCAGCAAGACTATGTTCACTTTTTTCCAACGAATTGAATGCAATTTCAAGCTCTGCTGTACGTTCTTTAATTTTCCCTTCCAGGTTATCGTGTACCTTTTTAAGGGCTTCTTCCGCTTTTTTGCGCTCGGTGATGTCTATAAATGCAGAAACGAATCCGTGAGAATTTCCTTGCTCATCTTTCAAAGGTCTGGCATTACCTAATAAATGACGCTCAGAGCCGTCAAGATCGACCAGGTCTAATTCATAGTCATGTAGCTCCTTTCCGGAAGCTGCCAAACGCGCTGGCATATCAGTAAATGGTATTTCAACTCCATTCTTGAATAGCTTAGGAGTCTCATTTCTTGCTCTCTCTGGAGCAGATTTGAATATGTTTGAACCTTCCGGAAGTCGGAGCCATTCATAGGAAAGCCGATTACCGGTAATCTTAAGCGCTCGAGAATCGTGCGTTATCAACACTGCGGCAGGTACTGCATCCAATATTACTTCCAGTTCCTCTACACGGATTCTATCGTTTTTCTCTATTTCCTTTAGCTCGTCTACCAGCGCATCATGCTCTGCCAGCGATTTAGCCAGCTTGATATTGCTAAAGCTTAGCTGAGATATCAAGTTGGCAAACTTCAAAAAGAAGGACATGCCGGTTTCTACAGCTGCTCTGCTCAAACGAGGAACTTTTTCAAACGCTCTTATGTATTTCTCTTCATCAAAGCCATATTTTCTGGCCAGGGACCGAAAATGCTCATAGTCTAGGATATCGTCATCAAAGAAGAACTGTCCTGAGAATATATCGCCAACATGTAGATTATCTACCATTATAGGTGCCGTTATGTCCCACATGCTGTTTTTGCATTTATACAGCTTAGTTTCTCCTTGGAGGACATCCTCGGACAACTTTGTGCCGCTTCCAATACAGTGCTTGCAAGCTTCGGGGTGGACCCAATGGAATTTTGTACAGATATCCTGCCAGCCAGCACCTGCCAGAACTTTTCCTTTGAGGTCATTGAGCCCGATTGGCATATGAACAAGCTTATAGAAGTCATCCATCAGGAACTGAATTGCTTGAACATCAATGATTTTAGCGAGATCTACAAAGTTTATTTCCTGAGTTTCACTTCCTCTTGTTTTTACTTCAGGTTCGTTCTGGTCGTTTATATCAGGTCCAGTAGTACATATGTATTTTTTTCCATATTTGTCGATTTCGATTTTCATTTCCGTTCAGGCTCTCCTTTGATCACAATCAGCATCTAGATAGTCAAAAAATAGTCTGTATTTTTCGTTTTGCGACTCACTCTTTAATTTAATTTCCCAATGCAAATATCTAAGAAGACTCAGGTCAATAATTTTAAGCTTCCTTCTCGTATTTATTGTAATATTTGAAAGCTTGTTTGAGAGGTTTTGTCAGTTTAGCTCGCATAGCAAATTATAACTAAACTTCAAAACTGATTGAGTTATACCAGCCTATTAAGACTTAATAAAACGAAATATCACAATTAATTAAATAGAAACATAATAAAAAATATTACGAACTAATATAAAAACTTTTTTTAAGTTATAATCTTATAATTAATCTGTCAGAAATTAGACTAGGGGGAAGCTCAGAGCTCCAAAGAGGAGCAAAAAGAGCACCAGTATTTGCAGCCGTGAAACTGTTATCCATTTTGATAGGAATAAATAAACATTTGTGTAAGAGCAAGCTGCTCCAATACACACTGCCGGGAGGATTAGAAATGCGTAACCGGGTTCAAAAGCGGTCCAATAGGGGAGAACAATGCCAAGGACCGACGGAACGATCAGCATAAAGAGTTGCAAGCCACAAATCCGGGGGTCATAAAAGAACAGCCCTTCAATCCCAATCAATAGCAGGATCAATGATACAATCATCAAAGGTTCATTCATGTTGAATATCCTGTTTAGGGATTCCAGGGCCATAGCACTTCCAATTTGGTTCCCTTGCAAGCTCATGAAACCGGGAGTCTTTAACAGGTTACGTATCAGACTGGAAAGTGGCATAATGGTAATTAAAAAAAAGATCGTTGCTACGTTGATTATCCGGGTTTCACCGGACCCCCTGAGTGACTGTCTCCAGCGCTCAAGAGATTCAAAGAGCAATAGTGAGAAAGTGAGGATTATTGAGTCATACATTACCCAGAAAGCAACGCCAGATAAGATTCCGAAATATGCCCAGGAAGCACCGCTGTCTGTCTTAAGTGCCTGGAT
>JAUPKV010000559.1 GCA_030837265.1 Methanobacteriota archaeon | reverse complement strand
TTATGACTTTGAGTGTGCGTATCTGGTTCCCAAAATCCAGATGGGATGTTGGCTCGTCAAGAAGGAGAATTTCGGGCTGTTGAGCCAATGCCCTTGCCATCAGTACGAGTTGTCTTTCTCCACCACTGATTTCAGTGTAGGTTTTATTTTTCAGAAAAAAGATTCCAAGGCTTTCAAGAGCTTCTTCGGCTATTTTGTAATCTTTTTTGCCGGGAACGGACGTTAAACTCAAATGAGGTGCTCTGCCCATTAAAACCACATCGAGAACCGAGTATGCAAAAGTTGAACCGTTTGATTGCGGTATATACCCTATGGTCTTTGCGAGCTCGGTTTTACCAATCGAATAAATGTTTTTATTCTTTAGTAAGATCTCTCCGCCCTTCAGCTTGAGCAAACTGTTCATGCATTTAACTAAAGTTGATTTTCCGGTTCCGTTAGGCCCCAATATACATAGGACATCTCCCCTCTCAAGTGAGATGTTTACGTTTCGGAAGATGCTTTTCTTTCCATTGTAAGAAAATTCTGCGTTTTTTATATCCAGAATCTTGTTCATGACCATCCCTCGTAGCCTTTTTGGAGTAGATATATGAAGAAAGGGGCTCCTATGATGGCTGTCAATATTCCCAACGGAATTTCTATGGATGTGGCTGTCCTGCATACATTATCCACCAGCAGCAGGAAAGAGGATCCCAATGAAATGCTTGCAGGTAAAAGCTTACTGTGATCCGGGCCTACGATCATCCGGGCCGCATGAGGTATTACAAGACCCACCCAACCAATGATGCCGCTTATACTTACAGAGGCAGCCGTCAATAATGTACAGCAAAGGATCACTAATAATCTCATTTTTTCCGTATCTACACCTAAAGCACGCGCTTCGTCATCGCCCATTGAAAGTACGTTAATTCTCCAGCTGATAAGTAGCAATACTGAAAAACCGATGAAAACAGGTCCTACTATCATCAATAAACTTCTACTGCTAACTGCAGAGAGGCTGCCCATGAGCCAGTATACAATTTCCGGCAATTTACTGTCGGGGTCTGCAAGATACTTGATACAGGAAATAAAAGCTGAAAAGAGTGCTGCAATAGCAATCCCCCCCAATACCATCATCAGAATGGCATTCCCCTTAAACTTTTTACTGAGGAAGTAAGTGAGGACAACTGCAACGAGGCCGAACAGGAATGCTGTAGTCTGAATCATTAACATGGAAAAACTGAACAAAATAGCTACAGCAGCCCCGAAACCTGCACCTGAAGAAACCCCCAGGATATCCGGTGATACTAGCGGATTTTGGAACGTTCCCTGAAACGCAGCTCCTGAGATTGATAAAGCTGCACCCACAATCATCGCAGCTATTATACGGGGTAAACGTATCTCCCAGACAACTGTATAAATTGTTGGATCCAAATTTGCTTTGATAGGTACAAAAACCGAACCGATAGCCAACATAACATCTGCAGGTGACACCGGATATCGGCCAATCATAAATGACCCAAAAAACAAAACTACAGGGAGCACTATCAGAGAAGTTGTTACAGAAACATCTCCGATGATTGTCCGATTTACTTGTCTACTCATTATCGTTTCTCCATTACAGATCCTCTAATTCCGACATCAAGATTAAGAAACATCGGCTGATCTTCACTATACAACTTAAATATGATATGTTTGTTCAAACATAACGCTCATTCGTGTTGAAGATTTTAATTAATAATTATATATGAATTAAAATATAATTGATAAAATACGGTTAAAAGAGCATTATTATTTAGTCACAGAGAACTTCACAGAAACTGAAAGCATATCCATCGCTCTTGTGTAAAAATAATACTTATGTCAATTTGTCTGATTGATTAGATCCTCCGTCACGTTATTATCCAGATATACTTTGGAATAAAATGTTTTTACTTCTTTGTCCAGGTCGATTTTCACTTCATCAGGATGGAGCATTTTCGCAGTCCATAGAAGTCCCATCAGTGATTGCGTCCGGTCAAGCATCTCGTATTTTGTAGATGCGTAAACACGTTTGTTCTTTACGGCAGCAATATCTTTCCAGGCATCGTTCGAGAGAATTTCATTTCGGCCTTTTACAGTTTTGGTAATTATAACGTCCGGATTCCACCTGTATATTTGTTCCAGGGATACCTTGACTTCTTCACTTGTATTGACGGACTGCAGCTGCGGGTTTGCTTCTATGAAGCTTACGCCCCCAGCCAAATTGATGATTGATGCCATAATGGTCTTAGAACCGACTGTACTGGTGACTTCCGATTGCGCATAATATACTTTTGGCTTATCACTTTCATTAATCTCTGAAGTTTGATCGGTAACCATTTTGACAGTTTCACCCCAATAGTCACCAAGTTCATTTCCTTCTTTTTCATTTCCAACAATTTTACCGATTAGCCGCCATGAGTCTGCAATCTCCTCAAGCGTGTCTTTCGATGCCGCAACGAATGGAACGCCAACTTTCCCTTGTTCTTGATCGATTTGCATATCCTTCGTTAACGTTATTACTACCTGAGGATTGACTTTCAAAATATCCTCTGTGTTCATGTCGCTGTGGAATTCTCCATTGACCGGGAGAGCAAGAAGCCTCTTTTTTTCATCACCTGACATAAATTCAAGCCGTTCAGTAAACTGTTTATCCACACTCACAAGTTTCTCTGGAGCAAGCCTCCAGACCATCTGACACGGTATCGGATGTACCACGGAAATCCTTGTAATTTCAGCAGGCAATTTTATTTCCCGGCCTGAAAGATCGGTGATTACCCCTGTATCTGATACGGCAGGAACCGGTGTTGTTTGCGCACCTGAAACTTTAGATGAATTAACTTCATCGCTTGTTTTCTGTAAGCATCCGGATAGTGCTGTCAACAAACATAACGCCATTAGCAGGCACAATGTCTGTGTTGTTATTTTTTTAATCATAATCCCCTACCAGCCAAAAATTATTTAGTACAGCTAGTTATTAATCATGCTTTGCGCCTTTTCCATGCTCCTGAGTTTCTTTCTATGGGCAACAAGTCCGCCATCGGTTAGTATCTCGAGTAAAAAATCCGGCAGTTTATTTCCGGCGAATAGGCCTTTTTGTGGCACTACAACCTCACCTTTAAGTAAATCGACTCTTATTA
>JAUPKV010000558.1 GCA_030837265.1 Methanobacteriota archaeon | reverse complement strand
AGTCTCTACAATTAGTTTCTTCTATAATCTCTTCTTCTGGAACGTAGCCTCTTGCAGCAGCACATCTTGCACAGGCTCTGATTAACGCTCCTTTCTCCGCAAGTCCGGAGAATAACTCCCCGGCATTGGCAAATAAGGATGGATTCTGTCCTTTTTTAGGAATATGCACCGCATCTAAGTACAGGAAAATATTCACATGATAGTGTTTAAGTGCGTTTTCGGTAAGCTTCCAGGCTATCTCGGCATACTCTGAGATGTAAGGACCATCAGTAAGTATTATTGTCAGCGTCTTCAAAGCTTCCTCCGAACAATTTGTGATTAAGTAACAGCAGTTCAAACATATACAGCAAGAAATTGCAGTTGCTCCTCGTTATATGCATACTTCGGCTCTTTAAGAAGTGTACACTTCTCCAAGGTGACCTGACCAGCCATGAGCTTTATGGCAAAGCTGTAACAGCCCTGTTCGCCACATTTACCACAGTTGGTCTGTGGCAGAAATTTGTAGATATCCATGAGTTCAACTCTAGCCTTTTCCCTTGGAGCGGGGACAACTCCTTTTAAAATAGCTTCGTTGATAGTGTTCCTCAGGTTTTCAAGCTCTTCTCTAGCTTCATTCTCATTTTTAACCATTCTCATGCTGACTTTTCCGCTGCCAAAAATAGTTGTAATGATTTCTCCTCTTTTAACTATCAGGCTATCTTTTATATCCGAATAATTACCTCTGGGAAAGATAGGCTCAAGGATTTTCAAGACCCCACCCAAAGGCGGAGTCATATTTGCTATCACCCTAAATTTTGAGGAGTCTGCTATACAGGGTAAAAGTTGCCTGATTTCTGCGATCTCCACAGTTTTTGCTTGAGAAAAATCTTTAATTTCCTCAGTAGCGTTTTCTTTCTTACCTTTCAGGAAGTTTTTGCCATCTTCACTTAATTTGACGTTTGTTTCTTCTAATTCAATAAGACCTGCCTCTTGCAAAATCTTAAGATGGAATTCAAGATTTCCTTTTCCCGTTATCCCTTCGATTTCCTCAAAACCTCTATCGCAGTTTGCGAGGAAGTTAATTATTTTTCTTCTGGCCTTATTGGCCATAGCGAAATTCACCAGCTTTGTCTCATTCACATCTACTGACATATGTTACACCTGATAGAGATCTTGAAGCACAAACTGTCAAAGGGAAAATGAAAAGGCCAGAATTTACCCATTTCCTTACTTAGTCAGGCAGTTCCTTCAGTAGTGCTTCCGGTTTAACGAGTTGCGCTTTATTAAGATGGATCAAATATATGCTGTCAAAACTTGTAGTTGCTCCAGTTTAATTGCATTTTCCGGCTCTTTGAGGGGTGTGCACTTCTCCAGTGTAGCCTCCCCGCTCATGAGTTTTATAGCGAAAGTATAACAGCCTTGTTCATCGCATTTCCCGCAATTAGTCTGGGGCAGGTATTTATAAAGCTCCATGGCTTCAACCCTGACTTTTTCCCTGGGGGCGGGGGTGATTCCTTTTACAATAGCCTCATTGATAGTACTTCTGAGAGTTTCTAGAGCTTCACTGGCTTCGGCCTCGTTTTTGATCATCGTCATGGTGACTTTTCCATTACCGTAAATAGTTGTAATGACTTCACCTTTTTGAGTTATCAGAGCATTTATCCTATCCGAATATCTGCCCCTGGAAAAAAGTGGCTCAAAAATCTTCAGAGTGCCACCCAGAGGAGGAGCTACATTTGCAATGACTCTGAACTTTGACGAGTCAGCTATACAGGGTAAAAGCTGCCTGATCTCTACAATTTCTACCGGCTTTGCCTGAGAGAGATCCGCAGTCTTTTCAGCGCTTTTTTCTGACTTGTCCTTCAGGAAATTTTTGCCATATTCGCTTAGTTTTACATTGTTATCTTCGGTTTCTATCAGACTTGCCTGTTGCAGAACATTGAGATGAAAGTCGAGCATTGCTTTTCCAACTGCTCCCGCAATTTCTTCAGTACTTTTATTGCCATCAGCCAGGAAGTTCATTATCTTCCGTCTGGTGGCGTTAGCCATAGCATTGTTCACAAGCTTTATTTCATTCGGATTTCCCGGCATTAGAATCACCTACAAACTATCGGAACACAATTCTGAGCCCTCTGATCCTTTAAAGGCTTAAGATTGCCTTTTTCATGAATCATATATTATAATTAGGACAATTCCCATTAATAACAATGAGTTTACATCATAAAAACCCAAAAGCTCAATATCAAGAAAGATTGATATAAGGTCCCAGTTTATCGATTCAAGGTAAATCTATTATTTTACCAGAGCTGGACCGATACGATAGTGACACTACCTGCGTAAAGACTAAAAAGAGAACGCAATGCAGAGAAATCTGAAAACTGTTCTTGGTTGAGTTTTGATATTAAAGTAACTTATATGAATAAAGTTGATAGTGATTTAATTCAGGCTTCCTGTATTGCACGTATTATTGTTTCGATGTATTCCGGCTTCACATCCGAGGGTCTTGTTTTTTCAATTCCAAGTTCTGTAATCATCATGTAGATATCAGCCTGCATTCCTGCTTCACCAAGCTTTTTTGTAGCACAGCGATCCGTACAGCCGTCAAGAGCGAGAATTCTAAAGCCTTCGGATACTGCATCATCAACATCATCGACTCCTTTTTGAGCAGCTGCAGCCCTGTACATATCCGGTCTCCTGAAAGCGAGAGCAGACGCTGCCAGCATGGTCAGTTTTCCGGTGTTCGAAAGGCCTGAACAGGCGAAAATGAAGGTATTTTTCCTTCTTCCTGGAGTTTTTTCTGTTTGATTAGTCCGACCAGACAGAGACTCTTTATGCTCTGTTCTTCTCGATTCCATGTTATTACAACCTTAGTTAGTAGTACTTTTATCTTTGTATTCTTGACTGAAACGAGTTTCATTCCGTTTTTTATCAATTCCGCATTTTGGCGCTGCTGTGTTGGCCTGCCGTGAAAAATAAACGCACGCAAGAGGCATGTTGAGGAGTTATGAAAGTATCAATCACGTATTAGTGGACGACCACTAAACCTAATAGCTAATGGAAATGGCACCTCAATGAGGGTTATATCAAGTCTTTTAGTGATATCAAGTTTCATTGATATTCGATGTTCTGTATTTTATGCATTCAAATCATTGAATAAACCGGAGGAACAAGGATGTCATTCCTGATTGAAATACTACCTGATACTGCTGAAGCATTCGGAAAATTGCGAGATTCCATTTTCGAGGGTGGAGATCTTGACTGCAAGACCAAGGATCTTATAGCCATTGCCTCTTCGGTCCTCATGCGTTGCCAATTCTGTGTTGATGCCCACTCTAAGAGGGCTCTTGCACAAGGGGCTAGCAAAAAGGAAATTGCCGAAGCCATTGCCTTCGCCATGTTTATAGCCGGAGGTTCCCAGCTCGGCTGGACAAATGTTTACAGTGAAAACGTTTATGGGCTTATCTATGAAGAGAAAAAGTCCGAAGAGCCGGTAAATGAAAAAGGCTGCTGTTTCGGAAAATGAAGAGGGCCTGAAAAACTGATTCAGAACTAATGAACTAATCTATAGATTCCTCCTTTTTGCTTCTACTTT
>JAUPKV010000557.1 GCA_030837265.1 Methanobacteriota archaeon | reverse complement strand
GTCTTGTAGGAGTTCGTGCGTTCGAATCGCACCCTTCGCACTAAAACTTTTTTCTTCACTATCTTAGACCGGTTGTGCTATTCTGTGTCTAAAAATACTTTTTTCAGCTTACCTGCGCGATAAGCTGCTCTTTGAAGTTTGAAGGTTTGTGGATATTTATTTTTTCATAATATTAATATCGGCGTAGTCTTGTTAATAGCTTATTGAGTGCAGGAAGTGTCCTGAAGAGTATTCCGTACCTGTTTCATTTCCACTCCAACCTCTTGAGTTCTTATTCTTATTTTCATTCTTATTTTGAAGCTGTTCAAGCAATGTTGAGACTTCTCTTTTTGCGGTTTCTGTCCCCCGTACATCTCTGGTGATACAAATATCCAGAATATCACCTTCCCTGCTCCCCCCAGGTAGTAAAATAAGAGGGATGTTAATAATACAGACTCATCGTCCCTTACTAACAAAACTGCTACGCTGTTTTCTATCCTGTCGATAGTGACTTTGAAGCTCCCCATATTTACTTCTTCAGTTCGAAAACCAGTTTCCCGCTCTTGTCATAGAGATAGGCTACGTCTCCGCCATTATTCCAGATTGGACTGGCTGATCCCCAATATGATTGAGCAGTAGTACTGGCCCCTTCCCCGGGATATACAGTTACAGTAGAGCCGGAGTTAAGTGTATAAGAAGGAAAGGTATAGGAATTTTTACTACCCTCATCCCCGATTTTCCAGCTGCCGGGTTTGGTTCTTCGGTAGCAGTTGAGCTGGCGGAGTTAGAAGCATTACTTTCACTGTGAGATGAAGCTGTCCCTGTTTCTTCGTATCCGGTTTTTTGAGTCGTGACTGTATAAGTTGATCCGTCAGTAGTTACTACTACCGGACCATCAGAATCAGTTCTGTAAAGTTTAGAAACGGCTTGTATTCTTGCGAGAGCGTCTTCATCCGGAAGTCCGTACGTATTACCTGCCCCCACTGAAACAATGCTTACTTCTGGCTTTACCGCGTCAATAAATGCCTGTCCGCTGCTGCAATCACAAATAATAAACAGACAATTATACCTGGAATTCGCGGGGTTTTCATATATTAAAGAGGCATTCAGGTAATAAAAGAGTTCTATTTGGAGAATAAGATTAGTCAATTCACCAAATTTTGATTTTATGCTTTAAATGCTTAAATCCAATATAAATTAGCCAGGGAAAACTGATCACACCAATCATAAAAATCAATACCAAGGCTGCCAGTCCTGCAAGCAGACTCATGGCAATCCCATGCTTTTTTCTCATATTTTTACCTCGAAAAATGATTTTATTAGGTCTATTTAGCACTTACGCGGGCAGCTGAGAATCAACAGCAAGAGTCACCCAACAATCAAAAAGTGGATTTATTGTCAAAGTTATCCTAAAATACGAAAAATAAGTAAATAGTGTACAGAGAGATCTAACTTTAGAACTTCTCTGTCATCTAATCTTTCGGACCTCTCAGCATCGTTTCTCTAAAATTTTTTTGTCATTTACTCAGGATATTATCTCATCGAGCTTGCCTGTCCGAGCAGCTACTTTGATTTCCTGGGCTATTCTTCGCCCTGTGGAAAGATCTTCCTGAATAAGGTCCGAATAAGGAGAACCTGAAACATAGAGGTTCGTGCCTGCTACAATCCTGGCTGAAATTTCAAAGACCTTGATTTCCAGAGAATCAGTAAATACTGTTTCCAGACAGAAAGCTCCTATCATCCCGCCAAAGAGACCCAGGGACTCTTCCACTACACGTTCACCTAGAGAGAAAATAAGTGGCAATAGAGATTCTCTCGCTACAAGGGGCACATTTCCTGTGACTACATATGTTGGACGGATATCCGCTTCTATCAATTCTCTGGGAGAGCCGAGCCTGAAGATTTCATCGGCATTGGACTCAACTCTTCTGTCCATACTCAAGAGTTCAATACTGCCTTTACTTAAAGTGTATCCCGCATTACGTATAGGGGAGTAAAAATAGTGAAGGTAATAGCGTGTTCCGGTAATAAATTCCTGAATAGTGAATTTTTGGGTGCGATCTACGAGTTCATCGAATTCTTCATAAGTTTTCGCAACGAAGAAACCTTTTCCCCCTTTTGCTCCATGGTATTTAACCATCACAGGCCCATTGATATCGCGGGGATCGTCGATTTTTTTAGGCATATGAATGCCGGCGCCAAGCAGCCACTGTCGCTCTTTATCCCGATCCGATTCCCAATCGAGCACAGCCCGGTTTCCGAATGTGGGAACTGCAAATTCAGCAAACTTCTCAGTGCCCAGGTATTCGACAAATGAGCCATGTGGGATTACAATAGCATTTTTCTGAATAAGTTCTTCAGTTTTATTCATTATATCTTTATAACTTTCAACAACCAGATATTCGTCAGGTTTTGCCTTGGGAAATGCCTCATAGAACTTGGGTGGTTTTCCAACGCAGATTCCCAGAGTCCTGAAGCCTTCTTTTCTCGCTCCATCAAATATTTGAAGGCTTGAATGAGAACAAACTGTTGCAATTGTAATGTTTTCTAAATCGTAAGTTTTCAGAAGTGTAAGAACCTGCTGTTTTGTGATCATATTGTTACCAACGAAAATTTAGCTTAGAATATACAATGTTATATTTAAGGTTAAGGTCTGGCTTCTATATATAATATAGGAAGGCATGTATACTAATACATAAAAACAAAATTCTGCACTAAGATCAGTCAAAACTAGGGTACAGAGTATATAAAAGAAATCAGGTTTATACCCTGGATGTAACTCTGAATACAACTCAGAATATAAATAAGGATATACCTCAAATATACCTCAAATATACCTCAAATATACCTCAAATATACCTCAGGATATATCTCAGGATATATCTAAGGATGCAATCATGAAAGAGCTTGAAGATCAAGAAGATTTATCGGAAAAAATCAGTGAGCCGCCTCTCGCGCCTGATGGAATGGAACCGGACAGCAGGATACTGGTTCTCCCTGTTAACGGCGAATCAAGAAAGATAACTCAGATTCTCTCCAATGGAACATCGTTGAAGATTCTTGAACTGCTAGGAGAGAAAAGTATGTCTGCAACCAATATTGCAGATAAGTTAAATTTACCTCTGACTACTGTAAAATACAATCTTGATTCTCTTGTGGAATCCGATCTCATAAAGGTCAAACAAATAAAGTGGAGTCAGAAGGGCCGGCAGGTAAAAATATACGAATCAGTAGAAAAGCTCATTGTCCTTATTCCTTCGAAGAGCTCAATAGACAGAATTTCAATTATTAATATACTGCAGAAATACATTGGAGTAATAGGAGCTGCCATCTTTGCCGCTGCAGGGATTGAATATTTTTCGGCATACATGCAGACAAAAAGGATTTTTGATGCTACTGCCCCTATAAGAATGGCAAAAACAGAGGCTTCTGGCGCTTCCCCTTCAGCAGTAATTATGGAAACTAATGCCAGTAGTAACGTTAGTACGAATTCGGCTCTTGATCAGCAGGTACCCGAAAGCGGGACAACAGATGTTAGCTACGAGACAGTGCAGGCCGGGACAGGAAATATTTCATCGGGTGTAGAATCCAGTCAGACAAATGGAGCAGCTACTGGCTCTGTAAATAATTCAGTTACCGGGCCTTCTTCGATCCCGCCTGAGAGTCTCACACATGTAGGAGGAGTGCACGGGCTTTATGATGCACTTGCTCTTCATCCTGGAATATGGTTCCTTTTCGGATGTATTTTTGTAATTTTTCTGTTGATTGTAAGGGAAATCTATTATAAGAAAAAAACCAAGTAACCGTGGATTAGTATGAGAGTAGCTTTAAAGCTTGCATACATTGGCACCGAATTTCATGGCTCCCAGATCCAGCCCAATGTCATGACCGTGGAAGGAGAATTTTTTGAAGCCCTCAGGAACATCGGAATCATAGAAAGCCCGAAATCAGCCAATTATACCTTTGCCGGCAGAACTGACGCAGGAGTTCACGCGCTGGGACAGGTTGTTGCTTTTGATACGGAAAAACCTAATCTGGCAATCCCAAGGGTCATAAATTCCGAACTTCCCCCAACAATCTGGGCCTGGGCCCGCGCGCAGGTATCTGTTGACTTTGACGCCCGAAGAGATGCAATCTCCAGGCACTACCGTTATGTGATAAGCGGAGAAGGGTATGAGATTTCAAAGGTCCGGGATGCTTCAAAATTGCTGCTCGGAACTCATGATTTTAGAAACTTCGTAAGAATCGATGGAGATAAAAGTACAGTTAGAACCATTGATAGCATTAATGCCCGTGTAGACGGTGCACTTATCAAAATCGATGTTATCGGAAACAGCTTCCTCTGGAATATGGTCCGAAAAATAGTAACCGCACTTTTCATGATCGGAAAAGGTTTACGCGATAAAGACTGGCTGCTCCAGATGTTAAACCCCGAGATATATGAAGAAGGAATCGAACCCGCTCCAGCCTACGGACTTACTCTTCTGAAAGTAAATTACGAAAAGCCTATTGAATGGATCGAAGATGATTACTCTATAAAGAGAGCAAGCGAGCAGAACCAAAAAATTGCTCTCAGGCACAGGGTTATGGCCGAAGTGATGCAGGAACTGATTACACATGAGTGAAAAACGTATATGAAAGGCAATTTTGAAAATATAAAATTTTATTTAGAAATGCTCTTTGACAGAGCTTATCCCTGATCCAATTTCATTCCTTGCTGTCAAATGCTTAAGTACAATTTTCTACGATCGAAGCATAATGACACACCTACAACGAATTTTGAATCCATGAATTTTAAATCTGGATTATTTCATCCCATCTCATTTTTTTCTTTATCTCCATTCTTCTGAAAAACAGTTATCGTCCTTGTAAGGCTTCTATGCACCCTCTGGACATAAATCTCAAGAACCCTAAGCCCTGCGTTTTTCCCGTATTCCAGCACTTCTTTATCCGAAACCACAACTGCAATACCTCCAGGTTTCAAAACCCGCTGGATTTCTTGAAAGGAATTGGAATAGAGCCCCTCCAGGGATTCTGCAAGAATCGCTGCCGATCTGCCATATGGAGGGTCAGTAACGACTGCATCTATTGTGGCTTCCTTAAGTGGAATCCTGCAGGCGTCCCCCTCCATTAGAACATAGTTTAGCCTGTAAGCTTCAAGGTTCATTTGGGCACCAATTACGATTTTTTCCTGGGCATCGATTCCTATGACTTTTGCACCCACTAATCCGGCTTCGACAAGTATGCCTGCAGTACCGCAGAAAGGGTCAAGGAATAATTCTCCTGCTGTTATCCCTGAGAGGTTTACCAGGGCACGAGCAATTCTGGGCATAAGGACTCCGGGATAGAAAAAAGGTTTATTCTGGGGACTTCTGGCTTCGTATGCGCTTCTGTCTATAGAGGAAAGCAGAGTTCCTAACACCGCTTTTTCACTGAGGATGACACGAAATTCCACATCAGGATTTTTCAGGTTTGCTCGAAATCCTTTCCTGAAAATGCACCCGCCTACTTTCTGTTCAAGGAGCTCGCCCGGAAAATCTACACAATGCTTGATCCTTTTTGCCCTGACCACAAAACTTTGACCATCCCTGATATATCCCAGGGTCTTAAAAGACTCTGCAAGTTCAATAACCGAATCCGGCGTGTTCTCCGTAATCCCGACAACTTTCAGGATATGGTGGGTCATTGCAAGTCTTTCGGTAATCCTACACTTAAGGGTTCTTTCAATTTCCTCTTCTTTGCCAGCTATATCAACCACCAGACACTGGTCAATGCTGGTATGCACCCGGAATTCAAGCCCCTCGATTTTGAGGCAGGCATCGACTTCGGCAGCCGGCAATTCTTCGTGTTCTCCAGAGAGTTCAAAAGCGTATAACATGATAATCCTGAAAAAGCTGATGATTAATGATAAATGATGATGGAATAAGCTGATAATCAATAACTGATGAGGGAATAAGCTGATAATCAATAACTGTGATTAAAGGGAATATTGGACGGAATTACAACAAAAAAGAGATCAGAATACCGGAGGTTTACAGACCAGTTGTTTTAATTAGAAACATATTCTGGTAATCTCTCATCTTTACTTAGAACATTCTTTCCAGAGCTTCTTTGCCAGACATACCTGGCTCAATTCCAAGATTTCGGGCAAGCTGTGTTACTTCGACAACCTGGGCATTGAGCATGTCTTCAAAGTTACTTACGCCTTTTACCTTTGCTGCCATATCTCCTAGAGTCTCTGCAGCACTTATATTCAGGTATCCGCACATCAAAAACCCTTTTTCCGCCCTTATAACCAGCAGGGGGTATTTTTGCATCTCAAAATAAAGGCCAAGAGCGCACCCGTTTTTAAGTTGAATTTGTTCGACAAGCATACTTTCCACATAAGCTTCAAGCCTGATTAACTTTTTGGGCTCAACAGGTCAAATAATGATTCGATATTTGACAAACAATAAATACCAGTTTTCTGTATTTCCTCTATGAATAAACAGAGTTATCCTGAATTTACAGGCCTTGAACACACTCCGAGAAAAGTAGTTTATCTTAAGTTCATTCTAGAAAAAGGAGGCGTTGTAAAAACCACAGAAATCTCCACGAACCTGCAGGTAGATCCTTCGACCACTAGTAAAACCATAAACGAACTTGCATTAGCGGGATACCTGAACCATGTACCTTACAGGGGGGTTGATTTGACGGAACTGGGGCAAGAGTACGCTGAATTTCTCGTTCGGAGGCATAGAATCCTTAGTCTTCTCTTAACTCATTACGGCCTTTCTTCCGAAGGGGCATGTGATGAAGTTTCACGTTTTGAAGCCTTCGTCTCCAGGGAAACCGTGGATAAGATTTGCAGCTCAATGGGTCATCCGATGTTTGGGGTATGCGGAGAAATAAATCATGAGAAATGCTTTAATGAAGGGCATCATCATTGAGCAGTAAAAAATTTTAATCAAGAAAAATAAATATGTTTCTAAAAATATTTATGAAGATTTATTAAGACATAATTTTATATATAGGGAAAGCAAGAATTTAAGTAAGTTTTGAGTGTTTTATTCGGGAGTTTGGCCTGATAATTAAGGTTGTGTGGATAGAATCATGGCAAGTAGAAGTATTCACATTTAGAGACTAGAAAGCCAATTTATATTAAGAAATATAATCAATATGATATTAATTAGAATGTATAATTTTAATTGTGAATACACATTAGATGAATCTGGATGCTGAGGCTATCACATTCAAATGAACAAAGTAAAAAATGAATAACTGCATAGCCACCCATAAAATTAATAAGTTGCTTAGCCACCACAAAATTGGAGAATAATAAGAACAAAACCAGTAGCCACCGCTAAATTAAAAATATAACACCATACATAGGTGATAAAATGAACAGTGACACAACCCGGGATCAAAACGTAAAAGAGAATGGAACTTTCAATGGTGAGAGCCTCAACCTCCCAAATATACCCCTTCCGGAAACAGATAATGTTCTGTATTCAATCCTAAACTCCTTAAACCAGAATATCGCAGATTTTTACACGTTTGTTAAATTTACTGGCTATCTGTCAGAGGATCACCTTAACATAGAATTGCTTAAAAGAAGCATGGGCATCCATAGGGACTTCACAGCACTTTTCCTACATACTAAAGAAGAGCTGATAGCAACATACCCTGAATTTATGGAAAAAACGGAGAAGTTGCTGTTCAAAGGGGATGTAGGTAATGACTGCCTGAAATATACGCATAAAATGTGCAGAGCAATAAGTGATTACAAAATAGCCTTACATAGGGAAGGATATTTGCCGGATCTGAGAAGGCAACTGCCTTTAACCGAAATGTGACATATTTTTTTCCGGAAAACTAAATTTTTCTATGTATCCTTTCTTTTGTCAACCCGAGAGAGGATTTTTAGAAGACTTTCCTAATAAATAAGAGTACTTCTATAATTATATAACTGTTTTTCAGTACATACTAACTCTTATATTTATTAACATATATTTGGATTCAAGTATCTAAAAAAACGCGCTGAAAAAAGGTAACAAAATGAACAGTGATTCAACCCAAGATCAAAACGTAGAAGAGAATACCACCTTTGATATAGAAAGCCTTAGCCTTCCAAACATACCTCTTCCTGAAACAGACAACATGCTGCACTCAATCCTGAACTCCTTAAACCAGAACATTGCAGATTTTTATACATACATAAAATTCACTGGCTATCTGTCAGAGGATCACCTTAACGTAGAATTGCTTAAAAGAAGCATGAGTATCCATAGGGACTTTACAGCGTTATTCCTGCAGACTAAAGAAGAGCTGACATTTATATATCCTGAATTTATGGAAAAAACAGAAAAATTGCTGTTTAAAGGGGAAATTGGTACTGATTACATGAAATATATGCAAAGGATATGTAGAGCAATAAGTGATTATAAAATAGCCTTACATAGGGAAGGGTATTTGCCAGATCTGAGGAGACAATTGCCTTTAACGGAAATATGATATGATTTTTTTGGCAAACTAACTTTTTTTTAATGAGCATATAGGGTTTACCAAGTTCCATATTCCGAATAATGTGAATACCTTAGACTGTTTTTGATTTCAAAGGATCAGTTTCAAGCTTACAGGTTTTCGCGGTCATACGTTCACGAATCATTTTTTCTATAAACCCAGAATAACTCAGTTTTCCGTGATTATTTTCTATATATTCATACACATCATAAGGTATGTCCAAAGATATTGAATGTTTAAAATTCATTTTCACACTCCCTGTAATTCTGCCACCGTTTAAAGTATCCATCCTTGCCTCCAGGTTGCTTATCCTTGCTCTGCCATTCCAAACATCTTCACCAGCTGCAGACCTGGATCTCTTCGCTTGAATGCCGGCTGTAGTACGTTCTTTTAACTTATGGGGGTCACCTCACGAAACGGAAAAAATCATACGCCAAGGATTTTGAATTGGTCGCAACGGCCTGAATTTACTGTGTTCAACCTTTTTATCTTGTTGCCACATATGAGGTTCCGTTGCAAAAAAATTATGAAAGAGATTTACTGAAATGAGTAGAAATTGGGTAATTTTGCATATCCCACCAAAACATGCGGTTGGCTCTTTTTAGACCAGTATAAATATTTATCCATATTAGGGCTATTTTTTCCGTATCTGCAGCTGAGCCGATTCTTGATGGCCCCCATTCATGTTAATGAACTCTAAGTTCTTGTTTAACTCCTCGTAAATACTACTTTTATAACGGAAATGCTCCTAGAGAATTTGCTCGTAATTTAGGCGCACGCTTTTCAAACCGTTAACATATTTAAAAGTTCATCATACTCAATTCAAGTACGGGTAACGCTAATACCCCTTATTGGCAGGATATGCAAAAACATCCAAGATGATAAAAATTATAACCTTCAGGTGTGCGTTTCAAAGTTGTTTTCTTTACCATAATGTTCACTTCCAATAGGGTTGAACCCCACAGCGTTTATACACATATGCTAACTCATCACAAGTCAAAGAAAATTTTTCTTTATCGTAATCTTCTGACCCTTCAAAGTCCGAAAGAGAGCATTGCACACGCTATTCTATTATTATCTCTAGCTATAAGCAAGTCATCGATTTTACCAATCTGCACATCGGTATTATCTAACACTCTGGTATTTTTTATTTTATCCACCGATAAGTATACTTGTTCGTTCATATTCATAATAATCAATTACTCACCTGCACCGAAAGCAGCTTTAAGTTTTTCGTCCTCTTCTTTGAGAAGGGATGTTCTGGAGACTGTTGCGTTGAATTTTTTGAGTATCTCCAGTGCCTTATCTTCAGTCCACTTTGAGATAAGTAAAAAGAGGGCAAATAGTCCTATCAAAATACCCCAAAACGCACCTCCAAGTGCGCCGACACCCACTAGGTTTGTAGCTTGTTTCACTTTTATTTTACCGTCAGGTTTACGAATTACAACAGCCGCATCTTTGAGAAACACCAGTTCTTCTTTCTTTAGTTGATGAATGGTTTCATCCATCTCAGAAGCACCTGTTTCTGTTGGAAACGCAAAAACGATTAACTCACCCATGTTTCAATGACCTCCTTTATTGCCCGTGCTCTATTTTGCACTTAAAATGCATAAGCCTTAATGCTGTCTTTAAAAATTTGCGAGTTTTGAGTGTAATATTCTGTTTTCCACCACAATTAGACTGACCTCTGCATCCAGTAATTTGTATATTGCTTCTTCTTTTTTAGTCTCAGCTTTCCTTATTAGTTCTCCGACGCTTTGGATTTGCGAATCCAGCTTATTTGAGAGTGAATCTAATTTTTTGGACTGTGTTTCTATTATCTTATCTTCTGCAAATTTTCTCAGGCTATTTGCGGCTACTATCAAATTATCGAAATATACGACTTTCTCAGTTGCAATTTCGAGTTCCGCTTTTATAGTTTCAACACCTTCTTCATCGATTTTTCTGTTATGTTCATGTTTTTCGGTGTTGTGCGCTGTATCTATTTGCAAACCTACTGATTTGTCAATATTGTTATCCTAATTATGAGTTTATATTGAGAATATTAACTAAAGTGAATTATTTCAATTTTTTATTATAGAAAGAACTGAAAAACTCATATTTTTATTTATGTCTCCGTATATAGTATTCAAACAATATAACCTGTAAAGAAATATGATTAAGAAACATGTATTAATTAAATACAGGGTTTAGGTAGTCTGATTTAGAATACAATACTAAATTAAGGCCATTGTATCTAATAAATTCAAATTAATAAATGATATATTGTATAAATATATATATATTTTTATTAGTATCGATTATAATTATAAAAATAAACACAATTACTAAT
>JAUPKV010000556.1 GCA_030837265.1 Methanobacteriota archaeon | reverse complement strand
ATCTGCACTGATTGAGTACGACAGAGCGCATTTCTGAAGATTGTTTTTTCCGCAAAGCTTGATTTCGGACTCTTCATTTATTTAGGCTTTGTACAGGCACTCCTTTACTCATACAAGAGTTTGTCTCTCTTTTACTGTGTGATTCAGAGATATTAGATACTTTTTTATTTCTTAGAGACTATTTCTTATCAAAGTTTTAATGAATTGTTATCTCCGGGTTAATCGAATGCAAGAGGCTGAGACAATGGAAATTGATGATGGTTTACAATTGAAGATCCTGAACAATACGGGCGAAGACCTTGTGCTTCAGGCCCAGCACATCGAAAAAGGAATGTTCAAAAAAGGCCACCAGGCTCCTAAGACTATAGAATCTTATGAAGAAAAGGATATTCAACTTGTCGCATGTGAAGGAAGCTGCGAAGGTGGAGCCGACATTGAGGGCTGGGTCAAGTACGGAATAGGCTGTGCAGAAGGGTCATGCAAATTGCATTTCAAATACTTGGGAAGGGAAAATAGAGTTACTTATTCCTGTGAATGCCACATGCACGATGGGAAAATGCTCTGTGAGACCTCAAAAGACCAGAAAAACGGGAGAATTTTGAACTGGATGATTGGTCCGAAAGCATAAACAAATAAGTTCAACTCTGATTTCTTCTTTAAATTCCAAATTCAATTTTTTTTCGGGTTATACTTTTTAAATATTTTCATCGGTTGTATTTCCAAAGCTTATTTTGAGACAAAGTCCTTTATCGATAACCTGTTTTTCTGCCAGTATAAAGAATAAGCATTGTAAAACAAAGAATTTTATGATCCTCGATTAATATATATGAAGGGTAAAGAAAACATTCAAAGGATTCGGAAAAATGCTTAAGCAAAGATTTGTGCTCGATACTACAGCATTGACGGATTTGCAGACGCGTGAGGTTATGGGTTACGCCTCTCTTTCGGAGGGTATGAAAGCGATTCTTGATTTGATAGCCGATGCCCGACTGAATTTTGGGATAAGTTGTTATGTGCCCTATCCCTCGGTCTATAAGGAGATTCATGAATTTGCAAACCGTAATGACTGTGATAAGGAAGTTATTGCCAAGATAGATACCTGGCTTGTGAAAAAAGCTCCTGACCGTTATAGGGTAGATGTTACTGCTCAAATTTTCCATGAGTATGTGGCTTATATGAGGGAGAGAATTAACCGCGGGATGGGAGTTGCTGAGGACGCAATCTGGGAAGCAGCTACCGAATGTCTCCTTATGGAAAGCCCTCAAAAAAAGGAAAAGGAGTACAGGGAAGAGGTTGAAAGGGAAGTAATTGGCGGGATAATTGGCAAATTCCGGAATAAATATCGGGCTGCCCTAAGATATGGAATTCTTGACAGTGCTCCTGATATTGATGTCCTGATCCTTGCCAAAGAACTTGACGCAGCAGTTGTTGCAAGTGATTACGGGATTGAAAAATGGGCAGAGCAGCTTGGAGTGCGCTTCGTGCCTGCAAATACTTTCCCAATGATGATCAAAGAATATCTCAGACATCTTCCGGAAAGGGATAAAGAACCCGAATCCGTAAACGGAAATAAAAATAAAAAAGGATCTTCAGGGGAGATTAACTTCATTTAAGGGATTTATATTGAAACAACTGGGGGGTCACAATTTGAGAAATATCGCTATTGAAGAGTTAAAAGCACGAGAGATTTTCCGTCAGAAGGTTGAGGTTGTTGAGAGAAAAGGAGTAGGACATCCTGACTATATCTGTGATGCCATTATGGAGCAGATTTCAGTAAACCTGAACCAGGCATACCTTGGAAATTTCGGGACTATCCTGCATTATAACGTTGATAAAGGTATGCTCATCGCAGGAGAAGTCGAAGGAAGATTTGGAGGAGGCAGAGTCATAAGCCCTATGAGGTTGATTTTTGGGGATAGGGCAACCTTTGAGGCCGGAGGGATTGAAATTGATGTACCTAACCTTGCAATCAACACCGCAAAGAATTGGCTATCGGAGAATCTCCGTTTTGTAGACCCCGAAAATCTCTGTTACCAGGTAGAGATTAAGAAAGGCTCTGAAGAACTGACGGATATCTTTACAAGGGGAGGGGAAATTCTCGGAGCAAACGATACTTCTGCGGCAGTCGGATATGCACCTTTAAGTCCCACTGAACGGCTCGTGTTAGGATGCGAACACTACCTGAACTCGAAAGAGTTTAAAATGGAGTACCCGGAATCCGGAGAAGACGTAAAAGTCATGGGGCTCAGGCACAAAGAAAATTTGCACCTGACGGTGGCAATGCCGCTTCTGGACAGGTTCGTCAAATCCGAAGCTGATTATTTTAATAAGAAAAAGGAACTGCATGAAAAGATCGAAGAGTTTACCCTGGGGTTTGCAGAGCAAGAAAGGGCTAAATTCGAGGATTACCCGTATTTTAGGCCCACTGCTTCTCTTAACACTCTGGATAAGCCCGGTAGAGGATTGAAAGGAATTTATACTACCGTAACAGGAACTTCCGCAGAAGACGCTGATTGTGGAGAAGTAGGGCGTGGAAACCGCGTAAACGGGATAATTCCTTTAAACCGTCCGGTTAGCAGTGAAGCCGCCGCCGGAAAGAACCCTGTCAGCCATATAGGAAAAATCTATAACCTGCTTTCCCACAGGATTGCAGACCGGATTTACCGGGAAGTTCCCGACGTTTCAGAAGTTTATGTCTGGCTCTTAAGTGAGATCGGCACTCCAATTGACCAGCCTCAGATTGCAACTGCCCAATTGATATTGAAAAAAGGTTCTTTGAGTGATATTGAAAAGGAAACAGCCGGGATAATAGAAAACGAGCTTGAGAATATACGTGCTTTTTCATTGGAGCTGGCTGCTGGGAAATGCTCTGTCTGCTAAAGCAAACAGAAAAAAGTTCATACTCCGGCGACAAAAGCAAGCAGAGCAAAGAACATTGCAATTTTCAACATTTTAGAAGATTTTGAAGGATTGTTCCTGATAAGTATCTGATGGATAGCTGCAAGAAATCCCAGGTCTGCCAGGAAGACAAGATATAGATATCGCATACCTAATACTGACATAAGATAAGGAAGAGGGCTTAAGAGTACTGCAATAAGTCCAATAAGTGCTGCAAGATAACTTGCATTTTTTGCGCCTATCCTGAGAGGTAGGGTATCCGCTCCTTCGATTTTATCCCCTTCCATATCCTCTATATCCTTTACAATTTCCCTGGCTGTAATTGCAAGCGCAGAAAGCACGAAAAGTACGGAAAGAGTTTTAAGCCCTTCAAACCCAAAAACCGAAGCTCCGAACAGGAAGGTAGAACCTGTAAGATAACCTATGCTCAGGTTTCCCAGAAGGGGAGTACTTTTGAGAGTTTTTGCATAGAAAATGAGCAGTAGAGAGTTAAAAAGGGCAATAAATCCGCATACTATGTTGATTTCGATAGCCAGAACAGTGCCAAGGACAAACAGAAGATAAGAAAAATAAAGTGCTTCTTTTAATTTTACTCTTCCGGAAGGAATAGGTCTCTCAGGCCGGTTAATCGAATCGATTTTTATATCAAAATAATCATTAATCGCATTACCCGCACCTGAAACCAGGAACACGACAACAAATACAAGCCCTGTGGGCAAAACCGGAAAGTTTCCTGGAGTATTCGAGCCGTAGGCAACTGATTCTAAGATATTGAAAGCTATCAGTGTTCCTATTACAGCTGCAAAACCTGCCATCAGGCAGTTTTTGTATCTCATAAGCTCCAGATATGTACGTACTCCAGCAAACATCAGAAGAATGCAGCATTATTTATAATTAAAGGTATCGAGATCTTTTGCATAATTATTTAATTTGCTTTCTTTAGCTGCAAGCTGAAGCGAGATATGAAAATAGATATGTATTCTTCCACATTGTTTACAAATTTTCTTAACGTTTTTGTTTTCAAAAAAAAGGAAACAGGCAGCGATAACTGTTATCGGAACTTATCTCGATTCCATAACCGTAGCTGCCATGATGTGTTTTTGAACTTTCTAATTTAACTATTGTAAATCCTAGTAATCTGCAGTAATCTTTGTGTCAAGGAAATTTACACCACCATGATCTTTTCCGCGTACTGCTAGCAGATTTGTACCTGTTTTTAGTATACTATTGTCAACTGGAAACTCGAAATAATCCCATTCTGCACACATTTCATGTGTTTGAGTTCCGTTTGAAACATCATGCCCATTAATGAAAACCTGAACATCATCGTCTACTGCGATATAAACTTTTAGATTAGTGACACCTGCAGGAAGAACGAATTCTTTCCTTAGAAGGATGTCTGTATATTCTGGCCATAATGTCTTAATGTACTTTAAACTGTATATATCACAATAACCGGGTTTAATTAAACCAAACGAGGCATTTCCCATTGAAAAATCCGAATCATCATAGTTTACATCTTCAAACCCTGCACTTTCTCCATAGTTCACTATCTTATACTTGTATTTGGAATCCATATAAGGAACTATAGTTATACCAAAACCGTCAGTCACTGTTAATGTCCGATCAGAACTGCTAATTCCATCACTTGTAGCATTTATCTGAGTAGTACCTAAGGATGT
>JAUPKV010000555.1 GCA_030837265.1 Methanobacteriota archaeon | reverse complement strand
TTACCCTGTAAAGCTCCTGTAACTATGAAGTGTTCAGGATCAATATCTTTAGTACCTGGACTATCATCTTTTATCAGATAGAGCAAAACCTTTTCACCAGTTTTGAAGCTAGGTACAGGGTTTACCGTTAAGGCATCATTTCCGACTGTTCCACCCTCAACTCTCACTATAACTTCTTCGGATGATAATGGATTCTTGAGGTATTTATCCACACTTATGACGGTATCAGTGTAAATAAAGCAAAATGGGCTAAATGAGTCAGTATTATCAGGTCTTTTTCCGTCGATAGTATTCCATCTGCTTGGAAGAATTTCCTTAACTGTACCTATTACAATCGAATCGGAGCAATTACTTAACTCCGTGTGGTTAAGTGCTACGAGTAATATATCGCTGCTACCGGTTAAAGGTTTATCGACATTATTCGCGAGCTTGATACTATCGTTTGAAGGATCGGATAGCGCTAAAGCATTAAATGTCAGCAAAAAAAGAGCCAAAACCAAAAAAATATACTGATAAATCTAGCAAGTATAAATTTACTGCGAAGCTATTTAATGGCTGTGCCCCTAAAAAAAGTATAACAGAATACTCCATCTTGCCCGGCTGCCGTATACAAGTCTTTAATGCCTTTGTTCCAGGTTTCTTCATCGATCATCTTTAGTTCCAGAGCTTGATCCTTTACACCCTCGACCATCGCATTGAAAGTATTTTTTGTGAATCCTTCCACCATATCTGGCTTACTTGAGTCTACGTACACCATTCTGGGGGAAATATTCACGTCATTATATCCGGCTCTGTTCATTAGTGGAAATAGTTCTCTACCGATAAGGGAATTTCCCCCCATAAGTTCCTGGATGTCGATAAGGCACTTTATTGTCCTCATGCCTTCATCGCTCCGGGGGTAAAAATAGCTTGAGCCGTGGTCTCCTTCAATAACAGTTATCGTACCCCCTTTCTTAAGTACTTTTTTTACAGAATTTAAAGCTTTAAGTGGGCTTTTAAGGTGTTCAAGTACAAAGCAAATGAAAACATGGTCAAAAGTCTCGTCTTCAAAAGGTAGATTAAAGATATCTGCCACCTGAAAGCTAACATTCGCCAGGTTCTCTTTTTCAGCCAGTCGTTTTGCTTTTTCAATCGATTCACCGGAAATATCAACGGAGGTGATGTTGGCCTCAGGACTATTTCTGGCCAGTATTATTGTCTGCGCGCCCACGCCGCAGCCGGCTTCCAGCACTTTGCCCCCGGGAGGATACAATGTATCTTGATGAAGTAGCTCGGTCAGAGTACTTGCCTGGTCATGGAGTCGAGTATTCTCCTTTTTTGAATATCCGTGTACATAATCCATATTATCCACCAAATTTTTTAAATAATATCTTGCTTGAACCAGTATGTTCCATGATGTACTTACCTGTACAAAAATTTAGTGAAAATTCTTCCGAACAGCAGCCAGTCCTTTCCAATCTTCCAAGTCTAGCTCCGGTTTTTCCGCCCGGTATTTTGCATACAACTCAATTCCCATAGGATCTTCAAGAATATCGACTTTTACGCCCTTGTCGCGAAGCATTTGTTCATTTTCGGAGGCGTTCGTAACATCACCGACGACTACCCGGTCAAATTGGCGCATATATATCAAAGCGGCGCAAATATCACAGGGACTAAGAGAAGTGAAAATCGTAGTCTTACTGAAGTCCTGTCTCCCGGCATCTCGGATAGCCGAAGTTTCACCATGGTTGTATGGGTCGTTATCCTGCACAAGAGTATTATGACCTTTGCCGATAATCCTACGAGTACTATTATCGATGATAACGGCACCGATAGGGCAACCGCCTTCATTATAGCTTTTGTGAGCAAGTAAAACTGCTATACGCATAATATTGCGATCACTCATTTTAAAGAAGAACTTATCTTCAATTATTACATGCAGACTTTTTGTGGGTAAGTAAGCAATGACAGTAAGTACATCTTCAGTAACTGGAGTGTCTTGTGCTATGAAGTATCTCATAAGCTTTCCCTTTCAACTTGTTCGTCTTTTGGATAAATCAGGATTAAACCCCAATTCCGTATACTCAGCCCGTTTTACAGCTTCCCAATAGGCATTTCTCTTTACGTTAAATTCGTGATACCCATGAACCTGGTCTTTAAATATTTCATGGAAAATTTTGTTTTCTTCAAGTGTCCCGAATCCACGAAGGCTACAATCGTCTCCTTCCAGATTTTTACCCTCCAACACTTTTTCTAAAAGATGCCTGTATTCATTCCTCTTCCTGATCAATTCAATAGCTGTACAATTTTTAAGATCAATTAACTCTATACCATTTTCGTTTGCCCACAAAATTATTGCCTTGTTTTCCTCATCACTATTGGAATTAACGAATTTCAAAAGAGGGTTCAAATCACATTCGGGATCATTATTAATATACCAGCTCAGATTCATATCCATGATTATTCTCCTCAATTTTTATTGCAAATACCCCCACTCACAGGCAAAAGTAATCCTTAAATAAATATTATTGGCGCTGCAAAAGTAAAAAAATGTATGTTTTAGTTAGCCGTAAGATTCATACCAATAGAGTTTCGAAGCTTTTAATATTTACTGTTTTTAAAAATTACTACTTACTATTTAACTACTGGCTTCGGTTCAAATCATAAATCGTAATGTAAACCGTTGTTTTTAAAGAATTAATATCGGTTAACACTTTAGATATTTATATATAGTTATACCACCTATGTAATATTAGTTGATTAGAAGTCAACCGTGGAATTGGTCAGTCCACGCATCTAATAACCTCCATAGCAAGGCCGGGCTTTTCTATTCACCCGGCCAAAAATCCTTTTAAAAATTTGAAAAATAATATTAAGGAAAAAAGTTTCTATTAATTTAGTATATCTTGCGGTTTTTTTCAGTTATTTGCTAGTTTCATTGCTGGTCGCATTAATGGTTAAATTGCTAGTCTTGTTGCTCGTAGAATTGTCAGTTATGCTGCCGGTTATAATACTGATTGTATTGTTGTTCGGGATCTGTCTGTTTCGGTCCAGTTGACCGTCAGGATAACCATCATCATAGCCTTGATGATAACCGTTATTATAACTAGATTCTTTATTTAATCCGGATTTGACATCAAAAATATCTCCGTTAAAACCAGCTTGATAACTGGATCTGTAGCCCGCCATATATCCTTTTTCATAGTTTGGATCTTTAACGCCCATTACATATGCTATTGAAGCTATTAATATGATTAGAATTGCGACTGCCATTAAAAAAACCAATATCTTTGTTATTGGATCGTATGGTCCTTTGCCATTTTGTTTGTTCGTCACATCTTCACCTATTCTTAGCCATTTTTTAAAGTGCTCGATATTCAATAAAATCCACCTAGCAGGTTCATTTCTTAATCTAAAACTACTATCATCGAATTACCAAAATTTGTATCAAGAAACTATATTATAAGGATTTTTGAAGTCTTCGGTTGCCCTGATAAACAATGATATACATCAAAATGTTTATACGTTAAGGTTTCAGTCTTTTCGAGCCGAAATAGGAGCTAATGAATAATGTTCTCACTCAAAATTCCGTCTGTATTAAATAACAGATCCTTATTAATCTTATTAACAGCTCGCATATCAACAAGTATTGCTTTTCAAATGTTGACTGTTGCGGTGGGGTGGCAAATTTATTCAATTACTCAAATGCCTATTTATTTAGGTCTCGTCGGATTAGTCCAATTTCTGCCAATGCTTCTGCTCACTCTTGTAGTCGGTTATGTGGCAGATCGTTACAATCGAAAACTGATAATTTGCTTAAGTCAAATTATCGAAAGCATAGGAATTTTCCTGCTTGCTTATCAAAGCCATATAGGATCGATTAATGAAGAAGGAATTCTTTATACATTCGGTCCCGAAGCTGTGTACATTGTAGCTGGCATATTAGCTATGTGACAAGTCTTATTATTTTATTCGTTTCAATTCGAGAGAAATCCCAAAACTCTGACCCGGTAAGCATAAATTCAATATTCGGAGGAATAGCTTTCATAAGAAGCAAACCTGCTATACTTGGCGCAATTTCACTTGACCTTTTTGCAGTATTATTTGGCGGTGCAACTGCCTTACTACCGATTTATGCAAGTAATATTTTAAAAATAGGGCCTCTGGGGTTGGGTTTGCTGCGCTCGGCACCTGCAATAGGTGCATTGGTAATGTCGGCTTTCCTGGCAAAAATGCCGCTAAAAAGAAATGAAGGGTATAAAATGTTTATCGCTGTAATATTTTTTGGGATATTCACTATGATTTTCGCTTTATCCACTTCTTTTATCTTATCACTTGCTTCACTGGTGTTGTTAGGAGCAGCTGACGTGGTAAGTGTTGTTGTCCGTTTAACTTTAATACAATTGGAAACTCCGGATAATATGAGAGGCAGGGTAAACGCTGTTAATTCGATGTTTATAGGTACATCAAACCAGCTTGGAGAATTTGAATCAGGGTTAACTGCCTCCCTGTTCGGAGTAGTCCCAGCAGTATTACTCGGCGGAGTCGGTTCAATAATCGTGGCAATTCTATGGATGAAATTATTCCCAGAACTTTTGCATGCAACTAATTTAGGAAAATCATTGAAAAGTTCTTAATTTATTAAGTTTTAAGACCTTTCTTTTCTGTTCCTAGGGAAACTTTCTAAATATCGCAGTAAAATCCAAAAACTTTTATTCTTCATTGTAGTGTATTTATTATGTACCTTCCATCACCAGAAGAACATCGTCATATTCTGGAAGATTTGCACTGGCTTCGCTACTATGTAAGGAATGTGCACACTAAAAGGACAGTTAATAATGTAAGGGACTTTTTGGAAAGAATAAGATCAAGTTATGGCTATTTCTCGTCACAGCCGATTAGAGATGCGCTCGGGCTCCTCGAAGCCGGAACTTACAATGATGAGAGAATAGACACATTATTTGGCACTCAGCTAGGGGTGCTGGAAGAGTACCTTGCTTCAATGAGTAAATATAAAGACGATTATAGTATCCTGAACGATGGATGGCATTAGAGCTTATCTTAAAAGTGCTTTACACAGAAATTTTTAATTAAGCAAAATAAACCTGAAAAGATATCAGGTAAAAAAATAACTTTTACAACTGCCATTATTAACTTTTCGTTAACTTTTTTTGTACAGGAATACTCCTAGAAGACAGATGATACCGGTGACTATTTCAAAGCCAGATGTTTTTATGGTTGAGCTCTGAGTCTTCTTAGATGGGAGTTTAACGTTTGTCGTATTATTTACATTTTTTTCAAGACTCCCGATATTAGGTACATTTTGAGTTCCAGCCTGATTTGCATCTAATGTGTCTTTTTGTATTATCTTGCCTATTATTGCAAACGAAGAGAATCCCACGGTCTCACCTTTGAAATACAGGTACTCAGCATCTTCACCAGACAGGGTAGTTGGAAGAACATTCCATTTTGCATCACTGTACCTGTTAAGGGCTATAGAAGATTTGTCTATCTTATTATCCTGTATCCAGGATTTTTCAACCTTGAAACACACAACTGAGTTTTCGATATTCTTTGAATCGCCAAAACCTCCGTTTCCAACCCAGATATTTATATATTTATAGACTTTATCAGCTGATCTTTCAGAGGTAAGCGTAGATTTATTTTTCAGCATCTCGGCAATTGTTGTTGTCTTTCCGACAGTTTTTTTTGAGTCGAAACTAACATTCACAACCGGAGTGACTTTCTGAGGGAGTTCAAAAACTAT
>JAUPKV010000554.1 GCA_030837265.1 Methanobacteriota archaeon | reverse complement strand
TTGGATGGTGGCCACTGGTCCAGAAAAGGAATATATACAGCAAAATTCTCGGAATGAATGTAAAAGTAAGCAGAATCTCTTAAAAATGACCAAGCAGCTTATAAAACGACTAAAAGTTAATTCTGCAACTTTTATTCAAAAATTCTTGCGTCTACAACTATGTGCAGGACTCCTGGTGAATATTTTTTGATCCGTCGAGTTTCCAGAATTTCAACTTTGTTTCCAAGTAACTCGGCAGTTTTTCTAATTCTGTCCTGAGGCCTGGTTTTTGCAAGTTTTTCAGGAACCGTTTCGTGATAGTGCAGGATACCTCCACTCTTTTTTAAAGCTAATATTGCCGGCTCAAGGTAGTGATGAGTAGTCCCGACATACCCCATAATCACCCGGTCAGCAAGTCCTTCAGGAGTCAGTTTTGCGCAGTCGCCAAGTATTGGGGATATAATATCCTCTACGTGGTTGAGCCGGATGTTTTCTTTAAGATAAGCAAAAGATTCCGGATTTATCTCAATGCTAATAATATTTTTAGGTCTGGAACGTACAGCCATAGGAATCGAAAAATACCCTATGCCTGCAAACATATCTACGATAAGTCCCTCATTTCCAAGCCTGCTCATCCTTTTTCGTTCTTCAAGGTTGCCTTTGGAGTACATCACCCGGGTTACATCCTGCTTGAAAAAGCAGCCGTGCTCTTTGTGGACGGTTTCTGTGCTGTTTCCAAGCAGAAGTTCCCTTTTTGGCTGGCGGAATTGTCCTTCAATTCCAAAGTCCCTTACCACGCTTTTGCACCTGGGGTACATGGAAAGTAGAGCTTCAGCTATCTTTATTTTTTTATTTTCAAGCAAATCAGGTATGCTGACTATTATTATGTCTCCTAAAATATGCCAGCCGGATGGAATATGTGAAAGTTCGGCTTCAGAAAAGGAGTCTTTAAGGCATTCTTTTAAAGGGAGGGCCTTGTGCAGAAATTCAGGATTTTGCTGTTCATGCACTGAGAGCCCACTTACCTTATTCAAAGCAGCCTCTGTAACTGGAATTTCAAGAAAACTCCCTTCTTCGGCATGAATTTTTTTTATTTTTCTGGAGGTGTCAAGGAATTTTCCAATTGCAGCTTTATTTCTCATTTCTTCTCCTTTCTGAAGAGGAACCCGAATTATCCAGTACATTAGATTGAAGGTTAATAGTGCATGTAACTAATACTTTTTGTTTATGTAATTTTGAAAATAATTATTCAGAGGTACTAATATAATATTGCAAAGACACTATCCTAAATAGGTAAAATTTGAAAAAATAAAAAAGAATATATAGTTTGGAAGTATACAATTATCTAGTGTTCTTCTTTTCGAAGATGAAAAACGTGAATTTCTGGAGCGAGCAATTGGGCGATGAAAACTCCTGTAACAGTAGGGGCTTTTCATATATTGTCAGTAGTGCTTTTTTTGTACTGTTTAAGAAGACCCATTTTCACAAATAAATTTTAAAAATTTATCAGACTATCTTTCAATAATTTAACTAATTAAAATAAGTTACCTGATTAGAAAGTACCTAGTCTTATATTAAATAGAAACTTTTGACGGTTATTTTTGTTCAATAATTTTTAATTGCTGCCGATTATTTCTAATTCAGGTTTCATCTCTCAATAAAGATTTGTGAAGGAGATGATTTTATTTTTGTATGCGAATGTATGAAATTGGTAAAGGATGACACATTCAAAGCGTATATAAATACTTCACAGAATCCATCTACCAGAACAATAGGACACAGTAGTTGCGGGCTTATTTTTAATTTCGTGGATGGGAACTGGCCAAAAAAATTTTCCCCAAAGAGGGAACTGACAATTTTAGCGGCAGCATTTGCGGAAAATAACAAATTAAATTCCGAGCAAACCGGAAGGTTCTTACTTGAGGTGAATAGGCTTAAGTCCTATGGAACTTACTCGGATGATCAGATTTTTGTCTATGCATATCAGAATATCTTGGATTCTAAGATTTGAAACAACTAATTCTTAAAGAGGTTTAGTTTCCGAAATCTGGTTTCCTGAAGTTTGATCTCCGAAGCTTGTACATGAAAAAAGAAACGCATTATAGTACAACTACATGAAGCCATATGATAATACTGAACACCTTCTGGACGAACTTTCCAGAATAGATTTGCTGGTACGAAGCTACCTTGAAAGCTTGCAGGAGAAGCTACACGAGACTGTAGATGAATTCAGGGGCCTGTATGTATCAGAAGCTGAAATAGCACAGATCCAGAGGAATCCAGGGTTTGGAAGCAGGCAAGGAGTACTGCAAGATATAAAAATCGAAAGACATAATGAAAACAATGAAATAAGAAAAGGAATTGATGTTAAAAAAAATGAAAGTCTGAAAATAGGCAGTGAACTGAGGCTTCATACTCTCTCAGAGCTTTTTGGCTTGGACTCCACTGAGATGGATATAATTTTAATAGGGCTTGCTCCGGAACTGGATCTCAGGTATGAAAAGCTTTATTCATATCTCCAAAATGACATAAATAAAAAAAAACCTACAGTGGATCTGGTTCTGACCCTGCTCTTCGCAACAATCGAGGAAAAAATTAAAGCTAGAGTGTATTTTTCACCTGCTGCCCCCCTTCGAAAAAACCATCTGATCCAGCTATTGGATGGAGATGCAAATTCAAGTTCGCCCTTGATATCAAATTTTATAAAAATCGATGAGAGAATAATCAATTTTCTGCTCGGGTTTGATGAGTTTGATCTTAGAATTCAGGATTATTGTTATTTGATAAAACCCAAAAAATCTTTTGATGATCTCATCCTATCTCCAGTTTTTAAAAACAAGCTAATAAATATATCCAGTAAATACAATGGAAGCAATCTTTCAGCGAAGCTTCTGTTTTGCGGTCCATCCGGATGCGGTAAAAAAACGACTGCCGAAGCCGTGTGCAGGGAGATCGGAATAAATTTATTAGTCGCGAACTCAAAGTTCTTTCTTGAAAGCAGATCAGTTAACACCGCATATCTTATAGTGAGAGAAGCGCTACTACAAAATTCTGCTATTTATTTTCAAGATTTTGACTTCCCTCTTGAAGACAAGGAGCAAAAAAATTACTCTCAATCCCTGATTCAGGCCTTAAAGTCTTTTCCTGGATTGATTTTTTTGGCTGGAACAGCATCTATGGAATTTGATAGAGGTTTGATGAATAATGGTTTTGTTCCTTTTTACTTCCATCTGCCTTCACATTCAGTCCGCAAACAGTTGTGGGAATCCTGCCTGAAATGTAAAAAGCTTGATACAGAGGTGGATTTAGATGCACTTTCGAGCAAATTCAGGTTCAGTGGCGGTCAAATAAAGGATGCTTCCTCAACAGCATGTAATTTTGCAGGAGAAGAAAATCCGTCAAACCCAGTATTATCCGTAGAAAATCTCTACAAAGGCTGTAAGCTTCAATCCAACCAGAAACTTAGTTCTCTTGCACTGAAAGTTAATCTGCGATATACTTGGGAAGATATTGTGCTTCCAAAAGACACTTTTGAACACTTAACAGATGTTTCTGGTTTTATTAAGTATAAAGGAAAAGTACATTACAATTGGGGCTTTGAAAAAAAATTATCTCTTGGAAAAGGACTCAATGTACTCTTCTCAGGTCCTCCTGGAACTGGAAAAACGATGGCTGCGGAGATTCTTGCAAACGAGGTGAAACTGGATCTTTATAAAATTGATTTATCTAGTCTTGTCAGCAAATACATAGGGGAAACTGAAAAAAATCTGAAAAAAATATTTGATGAGGGTGAAATGAGTAATTCTATCCTTTTTTTTGATGAAGCAGATGCTCTTTTTGGCAAAAGGTCAGAAGTTCGGGATTCCCACGACCGCTATGCAAATATCGAAACATCCTATTTGCTTCAAAAAATGGAAGAACACGATGGAATAGTGATTCTTGCTAGTAATTTCCGAAAAAACATGGATGATGCATTTCTTCGCAGACTACGTTTCACAGTAGAGTTTCCACTTCCTGATGAGAAATCCAGGGAAAATATCTGGCGCAAAACATTCCCTGAAGAGACCCCAATTTCGAAAGATGTAGATTTTGCTTTTCTTTCGAAATTTAAGCTTACCGGAGGAAATATCAAAAACATAGTTCTTGCTGCATCATTTTTGGCTGCAGAGCATTCTAAACTTGTTGAAATGAAACATTTAATTAAAGCAACAAAAAGGGAATACGAAAAAATTGGAAAGCTTTTTACAGAAGCTGATTTTGGGGAATATTATCAATTTTGCAAATAATTTAGTTATAAAATTAATTATGGTTTTTTTTCTGAGTTCTGACTATCCTTTTAAAGATCAAAAGCTTGGAACTAAATTATGTCCGACTATAGAGCTATAGCAGATGTTGGAGAGACTCTTATAGAACTTTTAAGAGATAATATGCAGGACCTTATTCCTAGGAAGCAATCAATAGTGATGGCTTCACCAGGGGAAATCGAAGCAAATGACGATATACGTCTATCGATTTTTCTATATCAAGTTATAGAAAATATTCATCTTAAAAACCAAGAGATGTTAATAAAAGATCCAAATGTGTTAACATTTCCACCTATAGTTCTTGATCTTTATTACCTGTTAACAGCTTATCCTTCAGGAGTACAGGATATAACCGAGAGGACAAGAGAAGAACATAGTATACTGGGCAAAGCTATCCAGATTATAAATGATAATGCGCTCCTTACAGGTTCGGTTTTAAAAGGAAGTCTGGCTAGGAACGACTATGATCTCCATATAACGCTAGCTCCTCTAAGCCTTGACGACATGACCAAGTTGTGGACAACCTTCCCGGGTAAACCCTTCAGGTCATCGATCTGCTGTCTAGTTACTCCAGTAATGATCGACTCGAGCCGTAATCTAACTGTAGAGAGAGTAAGATCCAAAGGTACTGGATACAGTCCAATTTCACCAAAATGAGCTGAGAGTAATGACTTTTTTTACCCCTTTTGTTCAAGATAAATTTACTGTTTATAAAGGAGACACCATATCCGCTATTCTGTCTCTTGCAATATCGTTGATAGATGATTTTACAAAGAAAGTGCCTAGAGGCCATCTGAAGGTGATAATAAAAGAAGGAAATATAAACCCTATAAAG
>JAUPKV010000553.1 GCA_030837265.1 Methanobacteriota archaeon | reverse complement strand
TTTACAAGAATTTTCGGTGTGTAGTTCCTCTACTTACCTCTTGACCTACTTTATACTAAGAATCATACATATATTAAATAAATTATTCAAAATATTGTATATTATCCAATTATATGTTAATGGATAAAATTTTAATACTATTATAATAATAATCAAGTCAAATGCTTGTCTAAAATTTCCTAAAATTGCGATTTTTTATGAAACTGTTCTGAAACTGTTCTAAGAGTACATAGGGCTAAAAAACTTTTGTTTTTTTGCATAGGTTTTGGAAAAAGCTCTGCGTTTCTGCTAGTTTTAAGGTAAAAATCTGCTCAAATTAGCAGCTAAGCTGGTTAAAATGCATAGGTTTTACATTGAAACCTATGCATAATCTATAAGATGATAATTATTTTGATTTTTCTTTTTTCGCTTCGTTATAACCCATTACGTACCCTCTATGCCATTCGTCCGTTACTATGTCATTAGGCATTATGTCATTGTAAACAGTATCATCCGGATAATCTTTATAACCCGCGTTAAATCCCCTTCTATATCCCACTTCTTTGTCTATCATGATATTACTTCCTTAATATCCCCCATTCAGTTAACCTTTTCTCAATATCCCTCATTTCGTAATCAGTAAAAGAAAGGTTCTGATAATGCATTAGAGAGGTTATCGGGTCATGTCCCTGGCGAGAATATATTTCAATCTCTGGTATACCTGCTTTTAACATCCAGCTCTCTATTGTTTTCCTGGGAGTCTTCGGGCTGACTTTTGGCTCTATTCTCGCTCTTTCCGACCACCTGGAAAGGTTATCCCACCAACTTGTTCTTTCTGGTGGCCTCCTGCCAGCTAAGAAAGCATTAAACAGATATGGAAAAGTCGAAGGTAGTTTGTCAATAGTCCTTTTTGGAGCTTTTTGTTTTACCTTCTTTTGTGCTTCCTTTGGTAGTATGATTTGAAATAGGCCTGAACTTATTTGGCACCGTCTGGACGAAGCGGTCATACTCTTCTACAGTTAATACTTTAGTGCCGTCAGCTGTCACCAATCTATTTTCCATTTAAATTACTCCTAAAAGGAGAATACCAACTTTATATAAAAACGTTGGTATTTGAAAAATCATAAACTCAAAATCGTCAAAATATTAATATTTAATAGATCCAATAAATTAACATACATATTTATTAGTACTCCTTGATAATCATAAATATGGAAATATTCCTTTCTGAAGCCTTACTAGGCTGGCAGAACTTTTATATGCTGGCGGGAACTGCCGCAGCTTCCCTCATTGGCCTGCTCTTCATCGCTGTCTCCATGCACATCGACACAATTGTCTCGTTGCAGAAAACTGATGCTGTGAGGGCTCTGGCTGACCAGACATTCAGGAACCTCATTATAATTCTCTCATTTGCATTTATATTTACAATACCAAATCCAACTCCACAGGGAACTGGCATTTCTCTCCTATTTCTTGGGCTGCTGGGCTTCTGGAGGACTATATGGCTCTGGACCAAGTTTTACCGGATATCCAAGATCCACATTCTTAAGGCAGAGCAACTAATGAGACAACTGCTAATTCCAAACACAATATGCTACCTAGCCTTAATCGGTATATCGATATCTTTGTTCCAGGGCAGCGTAGATATCCTCAGATGGATGGTCCTTGTAGTGATTTACCTCACAATCGCTGCCCTGATCAGCGCCTGGACGCTGATGGTCCTTCTGGCTGAGGCAAAGCGCGACTCGGCATCTCAATCCCTTTAAGAAAAGATAATAACTTAAATAAAAGCAAATACTTAAAAACAGGTTAGGAAGTTGAAACTTCCATGCTTCAGATATACTTAATCTACTAGCTGGTTAATTTTGTTGTAAAAATCTATTATCAAATGCGCTGCCTCGCTTTCCATGTTCATACGGAAAATTCGAGTTTGCTTTGCAAAGGGCTTTTCTGTGACAATTCCTGACCCTACCAAAGGTGTGATAACCCTTGAGACGCTGGCGTGAGATAATCCAGTTTCCTCAGCTATTCCTGAAAGGTAAGTTGGTTCGTTTTGTCGTTCGATCAGATTTTTAAGTACTGTCATCTGTGCAGTTTTCCCGAATATTGTTTCTAGTGGATCCATACTATCATCTCAGAGGTGGCTATTCTATTTAAGTAATTTTTAGTTTCTAATACCAGATATGTTATTATATTTATCTCTTTACTTTAATATAAAAAACTAGCATTATATGTTTTTAACTGAAGTGACTCAGGCAGTGTACCAAAAATCAAAAAAATGGCTACATTTTATCATAAAACTACACAATTTTGATTCCAAGAATCCGCGCAAGTTCTATTGCTTGCCCAGGATTGATTATAGCTCCCCTGAGCTCATTGCATGTATCGGATACTGCGATCCCATCAATGATACAATCCGATAAATCAATGTTTTTGAGTAAGGCTTTAAAGAAATCCGCTCCTGTAAAATTAACCGCTTTCAGCGTGGGTTTATTTAACCGAATCTCGGATAAGGAGGCTTCTGTAAAATTGCAGTCTCGAATGGTGCAGTACTCCAATACAGAACTTGAAAAATCTGCATATCGAAAGAAATCGCTCGCTAAAGAGGTTTCTTTCATGTGACTTTGCCTAAAGTTACAGCCATCGCCCTTGCACTTTAATATTTTGGAGCCTTTCCAGTAGCTGTCCATAAAACTGCAATTTGCAAAATTGCAGTTATCAAACACCGAATTATAAAAGATGGTTTTTGAAAAATCACAATTAGTGAACTGGCATTGTATAAACTGTATCGATTCAAATTCTATCCTTTTGATATTGACTCCCGAAAGCATCTCGCCTTCAAAGCACATTTTTTCTACATAATTGTCATCAGATTGTGCGACTATAATTCTTTTTTCCAACATCCTTCCATCTTCATATATTGATGTTTCAAAGTGATTATACTACATAAGACTTACACACTAGTAAGCCACACCTATCGTTTTTCCGTAACTTATGTGATTTTTATGCCAATCGATGTGCGCTGCAGACACACTATGTTTGCGTTTATATCTACACCATTTTCTCCGGTGCTTCTCTTACTCTCTGGACAAGGTTCATATTGAGTAAATACTTATGGATAAAGGAAGGATAAATCTATGAATCAAGATCTGAGAAATGTACTTCTTCAGCGATGCGAAAGCATGGATATTCCTCTGGTTGGAATTGCCAATGTGGAGCGGTGGAAGTCCCCTCTTTTCCTACCATGGATACCCGAAGAATTCTATCCTCAATCCATATATCCTGAGGCACGATCAGTGATTGTTATCGGGTTACCGATCCCTCTCCCGGTGTTGGAGACTTCTCCCTCGATATATTATCGTGAACTATATAACACTGTAAATACATTGCTGGATCAATATACGTACCGTCTTGCCAATTTCCTAACCGAGAGAGGATACCCGTCTGTTTTTGTACCGAGAGACGGATATGGGAACGTCGAGGTGCTCCTGGAAAATCCCATAGCGTTTTTTTCTCATAGGCATGCAGCCTTACTTTCCGGTCTCGGAACTTTTGGGGTAAATAATATGGTCCTCACACCCGAGTATGGCCCTAGGGTACGTTTCGGTTCGATTCTATCTACAGCTGACCTTCCTCCTGACCCTATTTTAGAGACGCAGCTCTGCACCCGTTGTATGCATTGCGTAAAAATGTGCCCTACGAATGCTCTTAGCGGAAAGGTTTACCCTGAGGGCTTAACAGATAAAAAAACCTGTTCTTCTTACAGTGCTGGATTGAACAAGCGTTACATTTCACCCTGCGGTATTTGCATTAAGGTCTGCCCGATAGGAAACGATAGGAAACTGTTTCATAGAGACGATAATACAATATACGTAGATGAGGATCGTTTTGCCAATTATCATAGAGCCTGGAAACATGTCAGATCCTATGGTGGAAAAGCCCCATAGTTTTTCCTGAAAAG
>JAUPKV010000552.1 GCA_030837265.1 Methanobacteriota archaeon | reverse complement strand
GTTACAACAGCAGTACTCATATTGATGCCTCCTGTTGTCTTATCCTGGGATCAACAAATTCATAGATAATATCAGCAATCAGATTTCCGAAGAAAACAAATAAAGCACTGAAGATGACTATTCCCAGAAGCAGCGGTACATCCGATCTTAGTCCTGCTGCTACTGCAGCCTGCCCGATCCCAGGATATGAGAAAACCTGTTCAACCAGGACTGTGCCTCCAAATAATTCACTGAATCCTAAAAACTGCAGGGTAATGGCAGGAAGCGCAACATTTCGAATTCCATGCCTCAATATCAGATCCAGCCCTTTTTCACCTCTTGCTTTTGCGAATAGGACATAATCACTGGATAGGACTTCGATTAATTTTTCTCGAGTGAACATTGTAATTTTGGCAATATCTAATAAACTCAAAGTTAACGCAGGGAGAATTAAACGCTTAAACCAATCAAAAAATGTCACATTGTCGGCTGTAACCCCTATTGGCACACTTAATCCTATTGGGAACCAGCCCAAATAAACAGAAAACACCATCATAAACACCAGCGCTAGCCAGAACGTCGGTGCAGCAGCCAAAGCGTAACAATAAGTCTTTATTGCCTTATCTACCCATGTTCCTTGCTTCGTGCCCGCTATTATTCCGAAAGCAAAACCTAGAATTCCTGCAAAAAGCCAAGAAATCCCCATCAGAACAAGGGAAGCTGCAAATCGTTCTTTAATAACGTTAATAACTGGAATTCTATAAATCAATGAAGTCCCAAAGTCTCCTTTAAGAATATCTCCAGCCCAGTTCAGGAATTTTTCCTGCGGAGGGGTGTTAACTCCCCAGTACGCTTCAAGTTGAGCTTTGTGCTCTGCGGTTACTGGCATTTCCCCAATATAAGCTCTAACGGGATCAATAGGTGAAGATTGAATAAGCATGAAACTTGCAAAACAAACTACAATCAAAAGGCTTGTCAATCTGAGGGCCTTTTTTCCTATGAAGCCCGCTATTTTATTATTATTTGACATTTGCTCCCTCGTACATTAATTCTTTTACAATGAAATTCCTTTAACATGACTACCGGTATAGGAACGATTTTCAGAAATTACAGGATTGATCCCTCGTTGACTACAGGATTGATTACTTGCCAACTGCAAGATTAATTACCCACATTTCCAGAATTAACTCCTCATTTCAAAGCCGAGCTGGCTGTGTTTACTCTTTTCCATTCATAGATATTTCCTAAAACATCCGATCCTGCGTTTCTTTGTGGGGTTCCCATATCCAGGGTTTCATCTGCCATGTAGAGATAATCAATTGTTACCAGCCATAACCAGGTTGCATCTCCTGCAGGCCCAAAACCGGTATTTCCGTCATATGCAGCTAACTGCCAGTATTTTGTAGCCTGACCTTGGTCTGTAGACCTTAGAGCGGTTTCAAGATATCCATCTACAACAGGATTATTGTAAAGCCCGGGATTTTTGTAGGTATCATCGGCTGTTTTGCTGTGATACTGTAGATAGAGATTAAGAGTGTCTATACTGCTGTAAGCGTATAAAACGGCGGAACTGTATTGATTAGCATATATTTCGTCCCAGCTTGCACCTACAAGGTCTATTTTTATGCCTAATTCTCGGGCCTGTTCGCTTACAGCTACCGATAAAGCTTGCCTTGTCTGGTCCGTAGCAGAATAATATAGCTTAAATTCGGCTTTAGTTCCGTTCTTCTCCCGAATTCCATCGCCGTCGGTGTCTTTCCAGCCTGCGTTTTCCAGTATTTTTTTGGCTTCTTCGGGATTTGAATCATTAACTTTCGCTTCAGGATTCCCGAAGTCCCGCTGATCTACCCCGGTGTATTCTACTGCTCCTTTTCCGTATATAACTCCTTTAAGCAGGGCTTTTCTGTCGATACCGAGGTTTAAGGCTTTCCGAATTGCTATGTCTGCTGTGACATTATTGCCTATCGGATCTCCCTGAAGACTTTTTTTGCCGGTATTATTCTGCAGAGGGAATGAAACTCCCTGCGCCCTTGCTGCCGGAAGAGCTACTAACTTATAACCATCTACGGTCTGGTTTGCATGGCTAATTTCAATCTCAGCTACGTCCACATCCCCGGATTTTACAGCTGCAAACGCAGTATCTTTATCTAAAAATAGCATGGTTATTTTTTTGAAGTAAGGCTTATTTCCATAGTAATTTTCGTTTAATTCGAAGATTGCCTGCTGCCCCTTATCCCATTGTACGAATTTATATGGCCCTGATCCGATTGGATTTGACCCATAAGTTTCTTTTTTGTATGCATGTTCTGGCACAATTCCAACATATCTGAGTCTCCATATGAAACTGGATTGAGGTTCTTTCAATTCAAATTTAACCGCAGTATCATTTATTGCCGTAGCTTTTTCGAGATTACTCATATCCAGCTCGGAGTTACTTCCAATTGCGGTATTAAACGTAAATGCCACGTCTTCTGCAGTTAATTTCTCACCGTCTGTGAACCTGATATTATCTCTTATGTTCACAGTCCATACTTTTCCATCCGAACTAACCGAATAATTCGTAGCAAGGTCATTTATCATGCTTCCATCGTCAGCTGATTTAAAAAGAGTACTCTGTATCAGTGGC
>JAUPKV010000551.1 GCA_030837265.1 Methanobacteriota archaeon | reverse complement strand
TATTATAGATATTTTATTTATATCTCCACCCATTTCAACAGCATAATCTTTCAGTCCTTTGTTTATGACAAAGATTTTATCAGCATCTTTGAGAGTATGTCTTTCGAATTGTTCTGCCGTTTTCCTTGTAAGCTCGTTTGGAAGTAACTCGTGTAAATGATCAATAAGATAGTACACAAAGGGAATGTTGTGCTTTTTAGCTTGCTGCACACCGAGATATGCATTAAGGATACCAAATGCAATTATTACATCCGGTTTAAACTCCTGGATTTGTCTTTTGATTTCTTTTTCATGAAAGTAGAGGATGGATGTCATATCAAGGACGGGGGCTTTGATCATCCCCGGCCTGATAAGAGTTATATCAGCATCCTTGAATATTTTGTATGCCCCCTTGATTTCCTTTCGACCGGTAAGTAGTTTTCTTTCCTTATCTTCTTTCCAGAGATATTCATAATCAATTACTCTTATTTGATGACCTCTTAACGCCATTCTATCCATTAGATGGTGTTGTTGGTGAGGCCCTCTTTTAATCCAATCGGTTTCCTGGAGCACTAAAATATTCATTCAGCATCACATCAGAATTCGGCACTTTTTTCAATATTTTCCCAGTTTTCTTCAAACCAGTTATGTACGTTTTTCAGGCCATTTTCAAACTTCATCTGGGGTTTGTAGCCAAGCACTCTATTCGCTTTATCAACGCAGGAAAGAAGCTTTGTTTTTACATCCCAGTCTCTACGTTCTTTAAAGATTACCGATGCTTCATTATTTGTCAACTCGTTCACAATCGTTGCCATCTCAATAACCTGATGATCGGTTCCTGAACCAAGATTAAAAGCTTCGCCAATGGCTTCTTCTTCTATACCCATCGCAACCAGGCCATTAACAATGTCGCCTACGTAAGTCCAGTCTCTTGTCTCCGTACCTTCACCTGTAATTGGGAGTGGAATTCCTTTCATTGCCCAGTAAAAAAAATTAGGAATAACGTTTCTGTATTTTCCGGGAACTTCTCCTGGCCCATAGGAATTGAAGAAACGGGCATTTGCTATAGGCATATTATAAAGATTATGGAAGTAATTAGTGTAGAGTTCACCAAGGAGTTTTGTTACTTGGTAGGGTGTGTGAAGACTTATTGAGATGTCGTGCTCTTCAAATGGCATTTTTGAATCAAGACCATATACTCCGCATCCGGATGAGGAATAAACAAAACGCTTTACATTAACAAGTTGAGCATACTGAAGGACTTTAAGAATTCCAATACCATTAATCATGAGGTCTTTTTCAGGATTATCAACGGAGTTCTGGTTTGCAAAATGAGCTGCCAGATGGAAAACATAATCAGGCTTTTCCTTGAAGACACGCTTAAGCATCTCATCATTAAGGATGCTACCTTCAACAAAAGAGATGTTATCTGCTTTCGGGATGTTCCATTCATAAGAAGAGGAAAGATCGTCTAATATGATAACTTTCTTTGCATTCATATCAGAAAGTTTTCGGCAGAGATTCCCACCAATCGCACCAGCTCCTCCGGTAACAAGTATGGTTTTATCTTCGTAATCGCCTGTATAGTCTCTCATTTTATTCACCAATCCTATAGTAATCCTTCATCCATTCAACTGTTCTTTTTATTCCTTCTTTGGGAGAGACTTTCGGATCATGCTTGAGATCCTTGATAGCTTTTGAACAGTCAATTGTTTTTACTTTTGTCGTAAATGCCTCTGCTTCTTCATAGGTAACATTTGAGTCATCTATTCCTACAGCTTTCAGCACAAGATCAGAATATTCCTTGATATCCTTCTCCCATTCAGGTCTTCCTGCCACGTTATAAACCTCGCCTGGAATGAAATTGTCAACAATATTTGCCCAGGTACGACAGGAATCTTCAACGAAGTCAATTATTCTTTTATGACCCTTAAATACTTTGTATGGTTTGTTGTTGAGAGCAAGATAGATGAATTTGGGAATAAAACCTCTGTATGGGGTGTAATGTTCATAGGGACCATAACAGTTTACAGGGCGAACCCTTACGGTTTCGGTTCCGAACATCTTTGCAGAATTCATACACATGAGCTCTCCAGCCCATTTAGTGATGGCATAGTCATTCATCTGATAGGTATCTTTAATTGGATTATTTTCCATCACATCTTCTGTCATAACTCCGTCATAATCGCCATACACTTCTGCACTGGAATAGAAAATCATGCGAAACTTAAGTTTCTCCTGAAGACGGAGCATATTCTTGGTGCCGATCACATTAGTCTGCCAGAGATTTTCATAATAATCCTCTCCGTTCCATCGGCCGTATTCGGCAGCTAAGTGATAAACGTAGTCGAATTTTGACTGATCGAAAATTCTCTCAAGTTGTCTATAGTTCCTGACATCAGCTCTAATGTAATCATCACGTCTAGTATTATAGAGGTCAGCTGCAATTACTTCATGACCTCTACATTTTAACTCATTGACAAGATTTGTACCGATGAAACCTGCTCCACCAGTAACTAATATTTTCTGGGTCTCCATACTATATCCTCACGTTATTGTAAGCAACTTTAATTATTTACATCATCATATTGTTTAGATACTTCCCTCATATATCTGAGGCTAATTTTGCTGCAGTTTCATTATTATATTTATCACTCCAGCTCTTCTCGCTAGCTGCATTTTTACATACATCTACGATTAATTTTGCTGCAGTTCCATTACCATAAGGATTAATCCAGGGTTTTTTCTTAGCTGCGTTCTTGGCATGACTGAGTATTATTGATGGGTCCACACCAGCCAGAACATTTGACCCCACTTCCAGAGTTTCAGGACGTTCAGTATTGTCTCTTAATGTGATGCAGGGTACTCCCAATATACAGGTTTCTTCCTGTAGGCCCCCAGAGTCTGTTAACACAAATTTGGCATTTGCTTCCAGTTGAAGAAACTCAAGAAATCCCTGTGGAGGAATAACCTTAACTCCTTCAAGAGAAAAGCCAAATTTTTCAATCATTTTCGCAGTCCTTGGATGAATCGGTAAAACAATTGGAAGTGAAAAATAGTCCTTAATTAATTTTAATCCTGTAATAATTCCTTCTAATCTTTCTTTAACATCTACGTTCTCAGCTCGATGAAAAGTAGCGAGAATATAATTTTCAGGCAGTAAACTTAAATCCCTTAATATGTCAATTTTATTTTTTGCGATTTCAATATTCTTATATACTGCATCAACAACTGTATTTCCTGTGACAAAAATCTTTCTTGGGTTAATCCCTTCTTTTACTAATTGTCTGCAGGAAGTTTCGGTTGGAGCAAAAAGATAGTCAGAAATATGATCTGAAACAATACGGTTGATTTCTTCTGGCATATTACGGTCAAAACTCCTGAGACCAGCTTCAACGTGACCAATTTTTATATTCAATTTAGCCGCTGCAAGGCTTCCAGAAAGAACAGTATTTGTATCTCCCTGTACAAGAACAACATCGGGTAGCTCCTTAGCTAGGACCGTTTCAATGCCCAGCATAATTTTCCCGGTCTGAGAAGCATGAGTTCCGGAACCTACGTCTAAATTGTAGTCTGGCTGAGGTAGATTCAGCATATCAAAAAAAATTCGATCCATTTCATAAGAGTAGTGTTGACCAGTATGAAGTATAAAATAGTCCAGACCTTGATCTTCACATTCTTTTATAATTGGAGACATTTTAATAATTTCTGGGCGAGTACCAAGAATAATACCGATCATGACATTACATCCTTAATATATTGGATATTTTATCATTCTATAATTAATGAAATTATACTAAAAACATAAAAATTTAGGAATTGATGGAATCAATAGAACCTCAAGTTGCAGATTCTTTAAAATATAATTAAATGCAGAAGCACTTCAGAAAACCGTATAGAAAACATACAATATCCTGAGTTTATCTACTTTCTAAATATTAGTGGGATTTATCTGTCAAAGCTATTTTTGAAAATTTAAACAGCCTCCGTTTTCCTCGCAACCGCAGACATCGAATGCAACAATATCCCTGTAAGTGCCAAAAATGTCCCTATAACGATAAGCAGAACCATAAGCATGGTAGGCCTGAAAGGTAAGCCTCCGCCCATCGTAAAGGTTTGCAGAAAATTCGTACCCATATACAGCTCGCCTGCTCCAAATACAATCCAGGGAGCTATAAAATAATAAAGAGGCATGTTAAATTCGAGGTCCTTTAAAACCATAACGAGGATGCCTAAACCATGTTTTATCGGGATTACAGTTGAGCAGTCAACATCATATCTTACTCCGATTTCGACTTCCTTGATCCGTAACCCGGACCGTCCTGCGTCGGCAAGCATTTCGCGTTCTATTGCCATGCCCGGGGCTTTAAAGCGGAAAATGCCTTTTGTTGAAGCTGCAAAAACACGAAACCCACTCCGAGAATCTGTAATTTTGAGACCGGAATTCATGTTTGTAGCAGTATCAAGAATAGTCTGGCCAAAACGGCGATAAATGGGGGTATTTTTGCCTTTATGACTCAGATAACGGCTGCCGTTTGCCATCTCAGCAGTGCCCTCTATTATCGGGGCTACAATTCGGGGGATTTCGGCAGGGTTGTGCTGGCCGTCTGAGTCCATGGTAACTGTAATATCTGCACCAAGGTTGGCTGCGGCTGTAAAGCCAGTCTCGAGGGCTGCTCCCTTGCCTTTGCTTACTTCGTGGACAACTACCTGAGCTCCGGCTTTTCTTGCAATTGCGGCTGTTCGGTCAGAGCTTCCGTCGTCGACTACGATTACGTTATCGGAGTAATGTCTGGTAAGGAGGACTATACTACCGATAGAGACCTCTTCGTTGAAAGCGGGAAGAACCAAGGAGATATTTTGAGAAGTTGTACCTCTTACGTCTGGGTTTTCCTGCTTATTTATTAGTTGAAAACTTTTACCCATATGCATATTTTTATTCATTCGAATAACCCCAGATGCTGGAAAGATTAATTAAAGATTGATAAAGATTGGAGTATCGCAGAGACAACATCTACAAAGAGATATGGAAGTAAACTATATAAATTTTTTTAAAAATGGATAATAAAATAATAGACAATAAATAACATTATTAAAATAAATTTAAAGCTTGAAGATACAACGTTGTGTTATTACGCCTAAATGTTAAGCTCGTGAATTTGTTTAAAATATAGACTTGAGCCGACACAATTTCATAATTTAGTGATTTCTCATTTTTTCCTTCCTTAAATCGTAACTATTCAGGTAGCCTTTCAAAGGCTACAATTTTCCTCGTATCGAGGAAAAATTGCATATAAATTGAATCCTATTTCTTTTCGTTATTATGCTTACACGTGAAGAGATTCTTGCTTTGTGTGCTTCAAACCCTGAAGTTATTGCTTATATTATGAGTCTTGAGTCTCAAATAAAAGAACTCACTGAAAGATTAATAGCCTTAGAATCTCGCTTAAATCAAAATAGCAGAAACAGTAGT
>JAUPKV010000550.1 GCA_030837265.1 Methanobacteriota archaeon | reverse complement strand
ATTGCATTCCTCGCTACCTAAATGTACATCAGAGACTATAAAGTATGCGCCATTCTTTTCCATGTAAATTATTTGATAATAGATAAATAAATAATTAACTCAAGTTTCAAATTCTCAAAGTCTCAATGTGTAGAATTCTTATTTGAGAAGATTGAGGATACGACTATCTCCGGTATACTTTCTCAAAAGGATAAGGCAATTTTTCACCTATGGGAATCCTGTCAATGAATTCCAGAAATTCAGGATCGTGCATCGGAGTCAAGCTTTTTTGCTTCTGGAAATAGGGATAACTCCTCATTTTCTGCCAGATTTCTTTCAATGGCTCATTTTTTGCGTTCCCGAAGCTGAAAGGAGGGTAGGGACTCGGTTTTGCATCTCCGTCTGCGGTTACATGCATCCAGCGCCTGCCTGCCATAGCACCCAGCATCTGCCCTTCAAAATAAGTGTTTGAAAACATTCGAGGGCCGATCGGATTTGAATTTATCCTGTGGTACATCTCAAGTATGTATTTGCGGTCCTCATCGGTAATTACAGGGTCTGTCCTGTATTTTGGCATGGCTTCCCATACTGAGAATTCATGGACTCCAAGTTCGGATGCAAGGGCATAGAGGGCAGGAAGTTCTTTTATGTTTGCAGGAGATGCATGCGTTGTCAGAACAACCACGAGTCCGGCTTCAAGTGCGAGTTTTATGGCAGATACCGCTCTTTCGTATGCTCCCTCGGACTTTCGGATTGCATCGTGTTTTTCAGGATTGGTTGAATAGATTCCCACCATAAGGGAATGAAGCCCTGCACTTTTCAGACGGCACGCCGTTTTTATTGAAAATTCGGTGCCCCATGTGGAACAGTTCACTATGGCCCTTTTTTTGTCTACGTATTCTATAAATTCGAAGATTCCTTCCCGCAGGAGAGGGTCGTTCTCAGTGAATGTGATAATGAAAGTACCAAGTTCAAGAGCCTCATCTATTATTCTCGTAACAGTACGTGCATCCAGTTCGTCTGCGACTGTTCCGGGTGGATATCTTGAGCCGCTCTGGCGGGTAAGTTCAATGGATACTGTTTCAGGAATAAATTTTCCCAGGGCTATTTGTAGTTCTGCAAAAATAAGGCGTTTGAAAACCGGGCTTGGGATTGGAGGAAGCCAGGCAGAGGCAATAACCCGGTCTTCCTGCACAAGGGCTGGTTTTTCCTCCTGCAGGCGAGAGTTAATCTTTTTCAGGATGGGACTGCAGACAGCTTTTAGATTTCCGTTTGCTGCAAGCTCCAGTTTATCTCCGGTATTCCCGGCATGCTTGAGGCTAACGGATAGGCCGGGCAATGAGAGAACTTCTATATCTTTTTCCTCTGACGCAGAGCTCCTTGATATGCCGCTCAATGCTTCTTTTTTTTCAGAGACCATGTTTCCTCACAGGTTCTATCTGATTAGTAGGTTAAAATAGCACATTATGTTAAAATCTTAAAAACAGTCATACCCGAATATAAGATTATTAGCTTTGAAAATAGGGATTAAATTTGTCCGGGCACGAAAACTGAATAATGAAGTAAAAAAGTGGTCGGCCTGGACTGCTAAATAAATGAAAAGCTTAAACCTCAGACCTTCTCAGAGAAGGCAAGGTTCCCGCTTATTTTCTTTATCTTTACTTTGGCCACGTCGCCTTTTGAGGCTCCGGGCACGAAGACAGTGTATTTATCAATTTTTGCTATCCCGTCACCTTTGGATCCTACAGCGTCAATCCTGAGTTCATAGATCCCACCTTCTTCAATGGCATCCCTGATAACCACAGTGGATACTTTTCTCTTTTTTACAGGTCTGTGAGCTCCGCAAGCAGAACATGTCAGGACAAGCACCCTGTCCACTCTGACAAGCTGGGTATCCGGGCGTTCGCATTCCGAACACATAACATATTCGTCCACATAAGCCTGAATGTTATCAGAAATCTGGGTTCTCGTAAACCTTCCCTGGAAGACTGCACGTGTGCCTTCTATTTTCCCTGCAGTCCCCAGTTCACGAGTAAGATATTTCATCAAGTGGTCAGGGTCCCGGTTAAGGATATCTGCAATATTTCCGAAGTTATCTAGAATTGTGGTCTTGCCTTCGGAAAAAATTCTGGGCTCAGGGATTACGAATCGAGCGTCCGTAGTCTCGATATCAGGCATTTTTGCCATTGCACGGTCCAAAAGCTCTTCGTAATCGTACATATTTTCACTCCAAATGATGTTAACGACAATTTAATCGATTATTTTACCGCTTCTTTTTGTTTACTATTACTACGATTCAATTGTCTCATTTTACTAATTCTGCCCCTTCATCGATAACTACTCTACATGGAGTAGGCAGTTTTTGTCCGGCATGCCAGAGAGCCTTCTTTGCGGCCTCGAAATTTTGCTTTTCAACAGAAACAGTAAAGATCTTCTGCATAGGATCTACCCTTGCTGCTGTACCTACGTTCTTTCCAAAAGCCCTGCGCATTCCACTGGATACACGGTCAGCACCCGCACCTGTTGCCTGCTTGTTTTCCCTTAGTACTTCATGAGGGAAGACACGGAGCTTCATTAAAAAGCCCATTTTTCCAGTATCTGCAACTAAGTGCCTGTTTGCGGTAATACGAGCTGCTTCAAGAGCAACGTGCCTTATCTGGCATTTTTCCTCTACCATCAGGGAAACTTTAATTGGAAAAGTGGTATTTGCTTTATCCCCCATATCATAGTGAATAACCTGACTTCCGGGAACACCGCCCATGTATTTCCTTCTGGTAAATGAACGTTGCCTTACGTTTCTGTACATACTTCCTGGCTTTCGTACCATAAGCTTGATTCTCCTGAAAGATGATGATTTAAATGAAAATTTGATCTAAGAGATTTTTTTTGAATATAAGTGTTTGCATCAAGTTCGCAAAAAACCGTTTAGCAAATCATTCAGTATGGGATATGTGCATATAGAGATACTTGCCTGTATTTACATTTATCTGTAAGCAATCCTGGCAAACTCTAGCAAGCACCTGGATATTCCGGTCCATCCGAAAAGGATTCCGAAACTGAAATTTATGATTCCTGAAAAATTATATATTTCAGGCTTATGCGACCTACCCCCTACTACTCAGGAGTTTATAAGTTTATTGATGATTCGGGATATTTTTCAGAAAAACCTGCAAGAAGGCCAAAACATCCGGAAAGCATCATGCTCCCGAAAGGTGCGGCAAAGTGCAGTTTATTCAGGATTTCAGGTAAGATTTCCGAATCCGGAAGTTTTCCGAGCATCTCCCTCTTCGGGCCTGTAACCATTATAGAGCGAACTTGTTCAAACCCCAAAGCTTCTTTTACATATGCACCGTGTCCTCCGTCTGAAAAGACCTCATCAAAACCAAGTTTTCCATCGGCAAGCCTTATAATGTAGTCCTGGAGTTTTTCCGGATTCATCAGGAAACTGTGGTGTTCAAACAGAGCCGTAATCCGGTTTTCAAGCACAAGTGCTCCCAGAGTATGTCCGTTCCCAATATTTATTACGATTGAAGGCTGCACAGCTGCCGGATCGGTAAGAGCTCCGAAAACAGCAGCCGGACCCGTATCCATAAAAACCGACCGGATTTTACGATTTCCGAAAGACTCATGAAGAGAGATTGCCTGGGCTTTCATTCGGGTAAAAGCCTCCGGAATCCCCTCAGGCCGGTAAACGAAATTTTCAAGCTTTCCTCCTCTGTCAATAAGCTCTTTAAAGAGTTCAAAACGGTATATTCTGTTACTTATCTCTGGCGCATTCCCATGGTCCTGTACTGCCACAGCATAGTTTTCAGGCATAGGCACCTCAAAAATAGAAAGCGCGGAAGAAACTGCTTCCGGGTCGAAATCTCGCATAACAATATTCAGCGCATTTTCCTCGTTTACCAGTCTTTTTGCCTCCGCTTCGGAGACGAGTAGAAGTCCAAAATCTTTCACTTTTTCTATACTGTCATGAATAGTCAGGGCAGCCTTCTCAGTAGCATATACCCGAAAACCAGCTTCAAGATGGTCTCTGATGGCAAATGCAGACGGACCTCCCCCCATTATGTCCCCCGTAAGCACTATTGCTTTTCCTTCTCCTGTCGCTTTTCGAACCTTTTCCGCAATAATCCTGGTAGGAGCTGGCATGACCATAATCAGGCTGTTCTCAACCTCTTTTTCCGAATCATATAGCAGGATATCCTGTGTACCTGTTCCTATATCAGCCGCCAGTATTAGCATACAAGAGCATTAACTGATAAGATATTAAAATATACTTTAATAATTTGTAAACCTATTCAACAAGTTAGGGATTAATATTTAATGGAGCTTAAGGAGTAAAAGAGCTTAAATATTCAATTATTACGTAGTGTATTTGATAAATTACGCAGTGTATTTGATAAAAAACTCCATTTATTTTAGCTTTTTATATTGTTTAGTATTATTGATAGCAGTTTCTGTACAAGTAAACAACTATCACCAGAATCTCACCTCATTTTTTAATTTCCAAGCTTCACTGAGTTATTTAATTGTCAAATTTCTTTTGTGTTCTTCAAACTCAAGACTGCATGAACTAGATTAAAATGGAAATGTGTTAATATAAGGAGACTATGAATAATCTGTTTAGGAGAATAAGAATAGTCTATTTTCCAACTAAGATTACCAGATAATAATCAGATATGGTGGTTGGAATGAAGATCGGAAATGCCAGGAAAATATTTATAATTCTGTTAACTCTTAGTCTAATATGTACACCTATAGCAGTTGGGGAAGATGAATTAGATGAGCACGCCGTGACACTTGATAAGCTGATAAATGAATTTAACTCAATCCAATTTTATGGAGAATTCCTACTTTCAAAAGTTTCGTGTGAAGCAATCGTCTATAGTATTAAAAATATAGACGATACTAGAGTAACCACTCAAGCTGACCTGGATTACTGGAAAAACCTAAAAGATCAATATCCATTTTCTGAAAAACCAGATTATGTAAGCCTGGACAATGAATTTAGACTAGCTTACAACTATGTACCGGAAGGAGTATCTGCAGTTACAATAATGGACAATTCACGAAATGCTATGGATTATTATACAGTCACCAAAAAAGAAAAAGGATTTACTGTTCTAAAGGGTGCTCCTTCGAATCCAAATCACAGATTCAGAATAACTATACACAAATTAGAAAAAATCGATGAAGCTTCCGGAAATATTAAACTGATTCAATCGTTTAAACAATACTTATGATACCAGATACATAATCAGAAATGAAATCAATTCTAAACTATTTTTATT
>JAUPKV010000549.1 GCA_030837265.1 Methanobacteriota archaeon | reverse complement strand
TTGAAGTAGTTACCTGCATAGTTATTATACAAACAGTTATTTTCCAGCACGAAGGTATGTGTTTCAGGGAGATAATTAATCACTGGGTTTCCCAAAACTTCATCTACTCTCATCATTGCTGCTAACATTACAACTCCCAAATATGATATTTCTTTGATTTCATATCTAGTGCATCGATTCCTAATTAATTCCATATTAGATTGTGATTCCACCAGGCATTTCATCCATTTCTTCCATCTTATATCTCCACGTAAATAGAACTGGTTTTTCGTTAAGCTGGTTTAGATATTGACTAATTCTTTCTTTTAATTCTTTTAATGAGTCCACTCTTATTCCTCTCAACACGCTCCTCACCATTTTACTGAAAAAACTTTCAATAATATTCAGCCACGAAGCGTGTTTGGGTGTGAAAACAAATTCAAATTTATCCGGAACTGTTGCCAGGTATTCCTGAGTTTCTTCTGATGTGTGTACTCTAAGATTATCAAGAATGATTATGATTTTCTCTTCTGGAAACATTGACACAAGCTCTTTAAGATATTCAATGAACTCACAGCTTCTATGATGCTCAAATATTTTATAATAAATTTTCCCAGATATCAAGTCAATTCCAGCTAATAGTGACAGAGTTCCATGTCTTTTATATTCATAATCTCTTGCTATTGTGGAATAACGCCCTTCTACTGGCATGAGATCTGGATACACATTTCCAATTGCTTGAATACCTGGCTTTTCATCGTAAGAAACAATCACAATCTTAATTTGTTCATCTTTTGTTTTTTTTTATTTATTCTTTTGGCTTCTCTATATGTATCCTGAACATTGGCTGCTTTTTGATCAAAATCGGGATCAACTTTAGCAACGTAACTGCTAATTTTATGTGGTTTTATCTTGCTTGCATTGAGAATCCTTGAAATTGTCCCTTGATTTATCTTCGATAAATCAGGATGTTCCTCTGTGATACAATTCTCCCTGATACGTTCAGCAAGGAGTCTCTGAGTCCATATTTCATGAGGATAACCAAGATCGTTTGGTTTCATACATGCAAGTGAGACTACATGAGCTCGCGATTCAGCACTAATAACTCGAGGTTTTCCACTTCTTGATTTATCTACCAAGCCTTCTTTGACCCCAAAATCCAAAACTTTTTTTATCCAAAGTCTTACAGTTTTGTAATCTACTTTTAACTATCTGGAGATCTCGGTATCGTTTTTTCCCTGATAACTAAAAAGAACTATCTTGGATCTTGTAACAATGCTTGCAGCTCGATTTCTAGATCGACTTAACTTGGTCAGATAATCTAATTCTTGGTGAGTAAATGATAATTTAGGGCGACAACTTAAACGAGGCATATATATTCATAAAATTATTAATATATTAATTTATGGATGTATATCTGCATCGATGCACTAGAATATTTTTTTAATATATCTTTTAGCTAATGAATATTCTATTTTTCGTCTTTTACTTGTCGCAGATACTTGAATAAAAATCTTATTTTTGTCATCAAAAAAACCATGCACTCTTTTATTCCAAAAAACGTCGAATGCTTTAAAGGTAGATATTATTCTTATGGAAATTAAAAGATGATTCTGGAAAAAATCCCAAAATCTCCTTTGCTTCATATTAACTATAGCATGAATTATTGAGTTTTCAAGTTAAAAAGTTTTTCAGGTTCTGCTGAGTTTTCCTTGACTGTCATTTCCTGTGGCGTTATCCGGTAAATAGAAACTGGATTTCCGTCAAGTGAAGAACGATACTTCTCAATAAAAGTGCTAGTTAATGAGTGACTGTAATAATTTGGCATATATTTATCTACTAATTTCTGAAGAGCTTCTGTGGCCTCTTCCGTATCAGTCACTTTTTCTGCGTTTCCGAAAAGCATTAAACTCACATATGCAGTATCGGCATGGCAGGGTACCGGGTCCGTCACAGTACCAAATTCCTCATATATTGTGAAACACACAGGCGGATTTTGAGAAAGGATTTTTTCCTTTTTACCCGAACCCATCCCGTGGAAGTAGACCGAACCGTTGTGCCATAAATAGTTCACTGGAACAGCGTACGGGAAATCCCCATTTATCATCCCGAGCACGCCGGTTCGAGCTTCTGAAAGAAACGTTTCTATTTTCTTTTTATCCTTGCAATTTCTTTGGGTATAACTAATCTGGTTCATCAAAGAACACCTTTTAGTATTTTTTCTGTTTTCCACTATAAATTTTGATTTTCATTATGTTCAGGACATAAAGGTTCTTTGTTTGTTTTTCAATTCATTTTCTTACCTCCGGTTAATAGGTTGTCTATTTATATAAGGAATACAGTAGCCTATTACCCATTCACTTAATTAAATACTTTTCTATCCCAGGTGCTTTTAGAATGTAATATTCGTTAAAAAAATCAATAATTATTCAGATAATCTCAAGATATGGGGATTATTCTATGAAACAAACAAGGTATCTGTTAAGGAATTAAAAGGAAATTAATACTATTTTTTGGTGATTATTTATTACTTCAAGGCAAATGCTCTTTCTAGATCGTGAACAAAAATCTTTATATACAATTATATAGGTAATAGGTTACTGTATTCCATGTATATAAATACAAGTTATGTTTGTTCTAACATAACAACGACAAAACATAGCAGGAGGTTCGAAAATAGTAATAAAATACAAAAAACCGGTCTGTTACAAAATTAGCTAACAAAGAAAAAGGAAATTGCAAGTACTAATGGCAGTGTTTGCAATTCGAAAACAAAACGGGTTAACCATTGTCATAAACAATATGGTTATATTTGAAATGAATGGCACGAAAGAATCGAGCTGATGAAATAGAAAATTAATCCGGTTATGTTTGATCTGATTTACTGGAATAACCACTTCTTTTTCGTGTCAATCTGCTAACAAGTACTTCCATAAAGTTACATTTAGGGTGAATGTGATGGAAAATTCTATAATTGGTAGGGTCTGGAAATTTGGAGATAGCATCGATACTGATCTAATTATTCCGGGAAAATACTTGAGAACCAGGGAGATGAGGATCTTTGCAGCTCATGCGATGGAAGGTGTTGACCCGGAGTTTGCAAAAAAGGTAAGACCTGGAGATATAATCGTCGCAGGTACTAATTTTGGTTACGGGTCCTCAAGAGAGCAAGCTCCTCTCGCTTTGAAACATGCAGGGGTTTCCTGTATCATAGCGAAGTCTTTTGCAAGGATCTTTTTCAGAAACGCAATTAATATCGGACTGCCTCTTTTAGAAGCTGATATCGATTGTCAGGAAGGGGACATAATAAGAGTCGATTTACTTAAAGGTGAGGTTGTAGTGCCACAAAAAGGCATATTCGCCGGAAATAAACTGCCGGATTTTTTACTCGAGATACTGACCGATGGCGGACTTGTTGCCCATAGAAAGAAACTCCGGAGCATGGAAAAGGCGCTAAGCATGATTAATAACTAGTTGTATTAAATTATTTTTGGCTTGTAGTGGATTATGATTAAAAAAATAACAAAACAGACATTGTGCCTGCTAATGGTGTTATGTTTGTTGACAGCACTATCCGGATGCTTACAGAAAACAAGCGAAGAAGTTAATTCATCTAAAGTTTCAGGTGCGCAAACAACACCGGTTCCTGCCGTATCAGATACAGGGGTAATCACCGATCTTTCAGGCCGG
>JAUPKV010000548.1 GCA_030837265.1 Methanobacteriota archaeon | reverse complement strand
TTACATTTAATTCCTAACATTTGCATTTTATTAATTGTAACGAGTACTGTTATAGCTTGTAGGGGGACTTTATACTCCAAAATATGGCCTAATCTTAAGAAGGTTCCTCATCTTTCTTTTGTAGTTTTTGTCGTGCCAGAAATTCTTCTCTTTTTTCTTCTGGAAGACAATCAAAACAAGTCTCAAAGCGTGAGGACTTATATTTACTCCGGCATTTGGGGCAGATTTCCATACCCTTCAGGCTTGCAAAATGGCATCGTTTGCAGAGTGCAATTGCATTTGACAAAGACTCGCACTCTTCATCAGCTTTTTTGGTTTCTTCCTTAATCAGGGCATTAATCCCGGATTCTTCAAGCCATTCATGATAAAGTTTTTTGAAATTACCTGCTCCCGAATCTTCAATAAGAACCTCAATCTGCTGTTCTTCGAGATCAGTGTGGTCAGGCTCAGTTTTATGTACAGTCACGGCTTTATGCCATGAAGGGTGGCTTTTATGGCGGTGTTTGCCAGTTGGTACACAATCGAATTTCTGGTAATTCTGCCTGTAAATTTCTTTGAAGCGGGAATAGGCAGCACTGTAAATCTCTGAACGTATCAGCGCAGGAGTAAGATCCCTTGGAATATGAATGCATAGAGAATCCGAAGATCCGCACCAGGAACAGGTCTTACCTTTGAGAAACTCTGCCCTTTTCTCTTTCCATTCTTTGGAATTGCGCTTCATGGAGATACCTTCAGTTTGTATCCAGAATAGGAGAATTGAAAATAATTCAACCTAATATTCAAATTAAAAAGTATTGATAATAATTTTATAAAATGTTTATAAAAAGATTGCAGTCAAAAGGTAAGATGGATTTATTTCATCATAAACCTTGTAAGACTGCCATATGCTTCCGAGATTTCTTTTTGGGAAAGTGAAATCTCGAAATCTTTTCCTTTGATTTCCAGGGAGTTCCCTCCCACCTTGCCAATTATGCTATGCGGCACATCTTTTAGAATTTCCCGCACTGCATCAGGTTCGCCTGTCGCAAGAAGCGCTCTTGCAGATGCTTCCGAAAATAAAATCTTGTCGGCTTGCATTTCACCAATTTCGCTCAGGTCAACTTTTGCACATACGTTTTTGCACATCCATGCGAGTGCTGCACCGATTCCTCCCAGGGAAAGGTCATGAGCCGAACTGAGTTTTCCACTCTTTACAGCTTCGATTACGGCTTTTATTATTTCTGGAGCGTTTTTCGGGACTTGAGGAACTTTTCCCAGGTTTTCCGCACCGAAAAGGGCATAATATTCCGATCCCCCCATCTCCGGATTCGTTTCCCCTACCAGGAAAATAGTGTCTCCGGATTTTGCAAAGAAGCTTGATGGAAGGTGGATCTCAAGGTCTACTTTACCCATCATTCCTACCGAAGGAGTTGGGGGGATTGAAGTTTTAAATTCGTCACTTTCGTTATACAGAGAAACATTTCCTCCCACAACAGGAATCGCAAGCTCCCTGGCTCCGTCACCAAGTCCTAATACAGAATTTTTAAATTGCCAGTAAATCTCCGGGCGTTCGGGGTTCCCAAAGTTCAGGCAGTTTACGATAGCCAATGCTTCCGCACCTTTTACAGCAAGGTTCATGGCGTTTTCGATAACTGCTATCTTTCCTCCTGAATACGGATCAAGCAGTGTAGCCCTGGGCTGGCAACCGCAGGAAAGTGCAATTCCTTTCTTATCTGTAATCCTGAGCACGCCTGAGTCTTCTCCTGGCTTCACTACTGTCCTGAGCTGGACTTCGTGGTCATACTGCCTGTAAATCCATTCTTTCGAGGCTATGTTGAAAGAGGACAGAATTTTCAGGAAAGTTTCCTTTAAATCTCCCAAAACTTCAAGTTTTTTACCTTCTTCATCTATCTTGGAAGCAGGTGCCGTGGAAATCTTTTCACAGATAGGAGCTCCGCCTGTCAATAAACCAATCGGCAGATTAGCTACTATTTCTCCCCCAAACTCGACTACATACCTGGGCTCGTCAGTCAGATGTCCTACTACAGCTCCATTAAGGTCATATTTTCCTGCCAGTGCAAGTACTGCGTCTACATCTTCAGGACTCACCTCAAAGAGCATGCGTTCCTGAGACTCGGCAAGCAAAATCTCATAAGCGTTCATATTGGGTTCACGCTGAGTCACCGCATCTGCAATAATATGAGCTCCTAACCCACCCTTTGCAGCTAGCTCCGAACTTGCCCCACAAAGTCCTGCGGCTCCGAGGTCTTTACAGGACTTTACATAGCCTTTTTCCATGGCTTCAAGGGTCAATTCTATTAGAAGTTTTTCAGTATATGGGTCTCCTACCTGTACACTGGGACGGTCTTCAGCTTCCGCGGATTCGGAAAGATCCCTTGAGGCAAAGGAGGCACCACCAAGTCCGTCTTTTCCGGTGCTTGAACCAGCAAGTATAAGCTTGTTTCCGGCATTCCGGGAACGGGAAGTCACAATGTTTTCTTCACTGCAGAGCCCTACTGCGACCACATTTACGAGAGGATTTCCGCTATATTTTCTTTCAAAAAAAGTCTCTCCTTTGACCACAGGCACTCCAATGCAATTCCCGTACCCTGCAATTCCTTTAATTATTTGCTCGAAAAGGAAGAGATTTTTTGGAGTATCCAGAGGCCCAAAGTATAGAGGGTCCATAAGGGCAATAGGTCGGGCTCCCATGGAAATTATATCCCTCACAATTCCTCCTACACCCGTTGCTGCTCCGTTGTACGGGTCTACATATGAAGGGTGGTTATGACTTTCCATACCTATTGCAAGTACGTATCCGTCTTCGAACTTAACTACTGCAGCATCATCGCCTGGACCGAGAATTACATTTTCGCCAGTGGTAGTAAAGGTTTTCAGGAGAGGAGCACTTGAGCGGTAAGAGCAGTGTTCACTCCATAGATTTAAAAAGCAGCCCTGCTCTACAAGAGTAGGCTCTCGCCCCAGTTTTTCCGTAATAATTTTCAGATCTTCATCAGGTAACATTGCTTTACCTCTGATACTAACTATTTTGCAAAATTCTAAATTTTATATTTTTTTGGATAACGGTTCCTGAGTTTCCAGGATATTTATATAGTGTTAAGAATGTATGCCGACATAAAGGGATGAGGATTAGATAAATATTTCTCAGCCACCCGAATTACGTCTCGGGAGTACGCGATCCTTTTCGGCAGAGTTGCGACTCTGCAGTGCGCTGTCCTTTTCGCTCGCTACGCTCTCTCAAGAGGACTAGTTGACGAATATAAGTATATTTCGCTTCGTTCAGGCTGAATAGTCGTCGAATTCTTTCAGTCATGTAAACATGATTGAGTTTAATATAATTATTCTAAAATGAAAAACGGAATGCGAAAGCAGTGGCAATAAAAATGGAGAAAAATTAGATTTGCTGGATCATTTTTTCAACTTTTATCCCGGTTTCGGTCAAGTAGTACAATTCTTCCTTTTTTACGATTAATTCTTTTTCTTCAAGTTCCTCTAGAGTCTTTGCAATAGTTGGATATACGACTCTTAAGGTCTTCGCAATTCTTTCTCCTTCCATTTCTCCTTTTGAGGAGAGTAAAGAAAGCACTTTTTGCCTTACATTATTTGAGTTCACAAAACCTACTAATTCATTCATGAAATACCCCTGGAAAATGAATATTTTTGTTCCGGTTAATTATATAGTACATAATTTATATAATATGAGTGTTATATTCTTAATAACCGATTAGAGGAGATGGAGTTCAACATATATTTAATTTTTTGCTTGCTAAGAGAAGTCCGCCCGGCGAAAGGGAAGTTTTTAGCATTTTCCTTTCTATAGTGAATTTAAAACTTCTAATAATTTTATATTGCGTGATACTTGATAATCCAGGTTCTAATTCTTTCGCCCGTAGTCTTCATTTGCAGTTAGCATGTACCAATATTAGGTATTTATGTTAAAGTTAGTTTACAAACTTATGGTCTAAGAAATATAAAAGTAAACGCTTAGGATTGATAAAGCCCCAACACCTTTTTATGCGGTCGAAAACTATTGTCTGTAATTCAAATCGGTATAAAGTGACAGAACAATACCATTAGGCTTTAATACCAGCATCGATAAGTAACTTATGTCTATCTAGTTATTTTCGGATGTAAATTACATATATGATGATTACAAATTCGGAGGATATACCAACAAATGAGTAGCG
>JAUPKV010000547.1 GCA_030837265.1 Methanobacteriota archaeon | reverse complement strand
GATAAACTAAACTAAACTAAACTAAACTAAACTAAACTAAACTAAACTAAACTAAACTAAACTAAACTAAACTAAACTAAACTAAACTAAACTAGACTAAACTAAACTAAACTAAACTAAACTAAACTAAACTAAACTAAAATAAAATAAAATAAAATAAAATAAAATAAAATAAAATAAAATAAGAGCCTGGTTGACTGCCTTTTTATAATATCAAACATGGATCTGCTCTGTATTTCCTGTACGGGGTCTATTCAGAAAAAATTTACAGATACGGGCATCTTCCTTTTAAGTGAGGATTCATGAAAAGTTGAATCCTAATTAAAAAAGCAACGGAATCTGTGGAAACACAGTGAGTAATTTTTATTAATTGGTCTTCTAAAATTAAATAAAATATTAAATACTTTTTAAAGTAATTTATAGTCAACTCAACAATTAACTGCACTTTCAAGCGTTGACGGTTATTATGTGTAAATATTTCCTGCGTTGACTATAAGAATTCATTATTTATTAATATAATAAAGATCAAGGGACTATTTATGAAACTTCATCTTGGCTGCGGACAGAAATATCTCGAAGGGTATGTTAACATTGACTTTCCCCTTTCTGAGCACAGTATTCAGGAAAAATCTATAGCAGATGTCCGTGCAGATATTACTGATTTATCATATCCAGCATCATCTGTGGACGAAGTGCGACTTCATCACGTTTTTGAACATTTTACTCGCCCGGTGGCATTGGGACTTATAGTCTCATGGAGGGGTTGGCTTAAATCGGGAGGAACACTTCGTATTGAAGTTCCTGACTTCCAAAAAGCAGCTTTTATTGTACTAAATCCATTTTCAAATTTTCACTCTAAATCAGTAGCTCTGAGACATATATTTGGCTCACAGGAAGCAAATTGGGCAATCCACTACGAGGGCTGGACAGCCAAAAATTTAAGTAAAATCTTACAGAATCTAGGGTTTGAAATACTAGATATTAACAAAAGCTCATGGAAAGGAACCTACAATTTTGAAGTGGTTGCAAGGAAAAATACGACTGATTTGTGTAAGGTGGATTTTGAGAAAATTGTAGAAAATTTTCTTTCAAATTATTTAGTTGATTCGTCTGAAGGTGAGTTAAAACTCCTATCCATATGGATGACTGAATATAATAATCAAGTAGAAAAATGTGGAAAAGATGACTGATATTAGCGTTGTGATTCCAACCTGGAATCGTGCTGATACATTAGGTAAAGCGATTTCAAGTGCCTTAAAGCAGACGCTCTCCCCCCTTGAGATTTTAGTTTGCGGAGTTGACGGTTCTCCCGATCAAAAAGTTGTTGATTCGATCAATGATCCTCGTGTAAAATGGATCGAAGGAGGGCGTGACGGACTTGCTTCGATCCCTAGAAATAGAGGAATTCGAGCAAGCAAGGGGAAATGGCTGGCTTTTCTGGACAGCGATGATGAATGGTTACCGGAAAAACTTGAAAAACAGCTCAAACATGCTAACAAAATGGGATGTGATGCTGCATGCTCTGATGCACTACGGTATATTCCATCTCAAGGCTATGCAGGAACAATAGTTAATGGGGATGTTTCTGAAGATTCGATATCTTTCCCTTTACTTACCGACAATAACTATGTTATTTGCAGTTCGGTTCTGGTTAAGAAAGAGCTTGTGGAAAAATGCAGTTGTTTTCCTGAAGACAGGGCATTAAAGGTAGGGGAAGATTACGCTTTATGGCTCCGGATAGCTACATTAACAAACTTTGCTTTTGTGAATGAACCATTGTTAATTTACAGGGATGAACCTAAAACCAGCTTAAGAGCTTTTAGTTCTCCGATCTGGCAGCAGAGAGTGAATGTTTTGAAATCTTTTGTATCGTGGGCTGAAAACACAGACCTCGATGTCAATAACAGAAAATATGTGGATCTGGCAAAAAAGCTGCTTTTGCGTGCTCAGGTCGAAAATGCTTTACGTACTCTTACTGGAAGTACAATGCAAAACTTGAAGTCAATACCCTCAAAAATTAAAAGTTGGATTAGAAAATGAGAATTTTGCACACAGTTGAGTTTTATTACCCTTCAGTAGGAGGTGCACAGGAGGTAGTACGCCAAATTTCAGAAAGGCTGGTTTTGCTGGGCCATGACGTCACTATCGCGACAACAAAATTGTCCGAAAGAGATTTTACAGTTTTAAATGGGGTCAGGATAGAGGAATTTAATATTGCAGGAAATGCAGTTAGAGGTTTTAGAGGCGAAATTGAACGGTACACACAGTTCCTTCTTGAATCAGATTTTGATGTCATAATGAACTATGCTGCGCAGCAATGGACTACTGATTTAACACTGCAGCTTCTGGATAAAATCTCTGCTAAGAAAGTTCTTGTTCCCTGTGGTTTTTCCGGATTGGGCTTGCAGCAATATCAGAACTATTTTGACCAGATGAAAACCTGGCTTAAAAATTACGATGCTTGTGTCTATTTATCCAGTGACTATCAGGATATCAATTTTGCCAGAAGCTGCGGGTCTGCTAAAAACGGTGTGATTATTCCAAATGGCGCCGCGGCTGAGGAATTTGAGCAACAGCTGAATATCGATATTAGATCACAACTGAAGATTCCACTTAATCATTTCCTAATATTACATGTCGGATCTCACACAGGTCTGAAAGGCCACAAAGAAGCGATTAAGATTTTCAAAAAGGCAAAAATAAAAAACGCTACTCTTTTAATTGTAGCAAATAGTTTTGGTGGGGGTTGTACAGGAAGCTGTTTTTTAGCAGAAAAACTACATAATTACAGTCCTTTTTCAAAGTTATCTGATAAAAAGATCATAATTAAATCTCTTTCTAGAATGGAAACTATCGCATCCTATCAGGAAGCAGATCTTTTTCTCTTTCCCTCAAATATAGAATGCTCTCCAATCGTTTTATTCGAATCCATGGCCTCCAAAACGCCCTTTTTAACAACGGATGTAGGTAATTCTAAAGAAATTATTGAATGGACAAATGGCGGTGAGCTTCTGCCAACAGTGAAGTTTGAAAATGGTTCTGTTAAAGCTGATGTGAGAAAATCAACTGAAGTTCTTGAAGCTTTATATAATGATAAAGATAAATATCAGTATCTTTCAGAAAAAGGATATGCAGCATGGAAAAATTCATTTACCTGGGAAATCATTGCGAGAAAGTATGAAGCACTATATCTAAGATTAGTAAGTGAGGATACATGAAAATTTTTTACGTTTCCGATACAACTCCCAACTCTGCATTCAAGTCAAACCTCTGGCGCAATAATTTATATTTACCTCTTGTAGACCTGGGCCATGAAGTAGTAGAGTTCAAATATGATCTGAGAGAAACCTTTCAAAACCTTGATCCTTCAGATCCTCTACAGAAATCTTTTGTCCGTAAAAACAGGCCAAAGATAACTAAGGAATTACTCCGGCAGATCAGGGAAGCTCATGCAGAAAACCCAATTGATTTATTTTTCAGTTACTTCTATGATGCCTGTATACTGCCAGAAGCAATAGATGAGATTAAGGCTATGGGAATAAAGACTGTCAACTGGTATTGTAATGGGTCTTACCAATTACACCTGG
>JAUPKV010000546.1 GCA_030837265.1 Methanobacteriota archaeon | reverse complement strand
GAGATGCAGTACTTCTTGTCCAGAGGATCTGCGGCGTCTGTCCTCTTTCTCAATCTTTGACGGCAACAAATGCCCTTGACAACCTGTACGATGTGGCGGAGTCAGTTCCAAAGGATGCGCTTGTAACAAGGAACATTTTCCAGGCTCTAAACTTCATTGCAAGCCATGCAGTCCATGTATACGTCCTCTGGGGCCCGGACCTTGCAAACCCGGGATATAAAAATGTCCTTGCAACAAAAGGAGATGCAGGGAACGCAGTCTGGAAAGAACTGGTGGGAAGATTTGCTCCCATAAGTTACAAAATTGACGGAGTACCCGTACCTGCGGGAACATCTTACATGGCATCAATTCCTGCAAAGAAAACCCTTCAGGAAGCCGTTGCAATTATAGGCGGTAGAATGCCCGGCCCGGTTACTCCCTATCCGGGCGGATACACATACAGGCCGACAGTAGCAGATGTCGTAAAGCTTTCATCTTACTACCTGCAGGTCATGGACTTTGTTTCAAAGTATACTTTGCAAGTTCCCTTTGATACCTGGATAGAAAATACTTACAAGGCAAGCTCTCCGCAAAAAGCAGTGAGCTTTGTTACTGAGCATCTAACGGACCTTATTAACAAATCAAAGAATTCAAATGATTTCTCCAGGGCAGCCGGTTGGGGAGATACGGAGTTATATGCAGCTTTCGGTTCCGAATTAGTCGGAGAAAAGCTGCTCGGCCTTCCTGTAAGCCTTAAGCACGACCTGATTGGTGGATATGAAGATCCTTCAAAAATCTTATTTGTTGCATATGGTGGATTTTACAATGCGAAAGACGGATATGACCCAGCCAATCCCGCAGGGGATCGCTTCCTGACTTCAGGTATCGTAACAGGAAAACTTGAGCATCAGAAATTTGATCCGAGTAAGATTATGGAGAGTACTGCTCATTCTTTCTATCAAAATAGTACCGAAGACCTGGCTCCTGCAAATGGTGAAACAAACCCTTTCACTGACCCGGCAAAAATTGTATATGACAAGGGTTCGAACAGCAGGTACACCTGGGACAAGGCCCCGAGATATGATGGAATTCCGGGTGAAGTCGGACCTCTTGCACGTATGCTTGCCATGAAAGAACCTCTAATAACCGGATTGGCTCAAAAATTAAATGAGAATAGCTACTCTGCAGCTAACGTCTACACAAGAATGATGGCTCGCATTCAAGAAATCTTTATTGTCGCAAATCAGCTTCTCCATTGGGTAACAGTTGACTATGACCCAAACGGCAAGATTTCCGTGCCTTTAGATCTCTCTAAAGCTAATAATTCCCAGGGAATGGGGTTGTGGGAAGCACCTCGTGGAGCCCTCGGACACTGGGTCTCTGCTGACAGCAATGGAAAGGTGGCCAACTATCAGGCAGTAGTCCCGAGTACATGGAATATGTCCCCAAGAGACAGCAAAGGCATCCCCGGTCCTCTCGAACAGGCTCTCATCGGGTCTAAAATCAACGCCGTCGGAAACATTCTTGGTGTCGAGTATGCCAATCCTGTTAGCATCTTCCATATAGGTAGATCATACGATCCATGTATTTCCTGCGCAGTCCATACCACGGACCTTACCGGGAAAAATTCTCCGCGTACTTTGAGAATTCTTTAAAGCAAGGAGAGGATCTTAAAATGACATCTAAAGCAGGCGACTTGCTGGTTGTTGAGCGCTATACCGAATTGGAAAGACTTAACCATACCATTCATGCCCTGGCGATGTTAACGCTCATCATCACCGGGTTAAAGATATATTTCGGCTGGAGCTTTATGAGTTTTCATACAGCTCGCGCCCTTCATATGTTTGCATTTCCTTTCTTGCTTGTAGTAAACTGGCTCTTGATCCCGGTCGCCATAGTTCTTGGGACCGAGGGTGGAATTAAAGATAGGATCATGCATTTTGCGGATCATTATGTTTTTGGCCCCGCAGATGCAGCGCGCATTGCAGGAATACTCGGGAATTTCTTCGGGAAGGGAAAATATCCGGCATTCAGTATCTATGACGAATCTTCAGGGCATTATAAGACCAAGCTCCACCCGTTAATGAAGATCCTGGTTGTGGTGGAAGGATTAATCATAGTCCTAATCGCAATTTCAGGCATTGTCCTGTACAGGATTGACTGGTCTTTCTTAGGGATGCCAGTAGCGTCATGGACTCTTTCGGCAGCAAGCCTGGTTGCACCTTCTTTTGGAATGAACTCACTGGAATTTCTCAGGACTTTTCACCTATTGATGACCTACTGGTTTGTATTCGAACTGATAGTGCACGTAGGTATTTTAGAGTTGGATCCGAAAGTCTGGAAGTATTACAAAGCTATTTTCTGGTCCGGAAAAGAAGACCTTACTGACACTAACTGTTCTGAGCTTGTTAACTCCTCAAAAAGTCATTAAAACGTTAAAAACAATAGCTTGAATATTTTTGCATAACTAAAACTTGTAAACTATTTAAGTTATTATTTTTACACCAATAAAATCTGATTTTATCGATTGCAGCAGAATTAAAGATAAAAATCTGAAATATAACCTTAGTTAAATGTTTTGTAAAATATGAACATTTCATATGAACATTTCATACGTATATAATTATAATTACATTATATATACCAAAGTTAATATAATAAAATATTTATGTTATATGGTGGATATTAAGTATAGGTAAAAGAGGCTTAATAAAAAGAGTATGAAATCCTCTGTCGATCGTTTCCCTCCACGATAATCCCCCAGTATACTCACCATGTATGTTGGTTTTAAAGGATTTTAACCTTTCTTATTCTTACAATGCCTCTTTTACCTTTATTGAAAGTAGCATATTACTGAATGAAGGGGAAGTCTATTATAAAAACGACTTAAAATTGTGAGATCGGAGTAGAAGAGGTAAAACCTCTATGATGGTAAATCAGAAAAGTATTGAAGTCTTATTAATTTTATATCACTGTTTTCTTAATTTATACTCATAAAAAGCTATATCTATATCTAAAGAACGCAAATAGAACTTTGAGAGATGATCTTTTAGTACCTGCTCTTCTTCCTGTCCTGTATTTTCTATTTGATTCATAAAGCAATGTCTCCAATAACATTATGGTAATCAATTTTCAACTCATTTAACTTATTATTGTAAATTTTCAGAGAGGGGTTTGTGATCACCTCCTATAAACATAGATATTTTTTTGTTAATCAAAAATTAAATTTGCCAAAGGCTTCAAATTTTGTAGCTTTCCTTAGTAATGTTAACGCTTGCATTTATCCTGCATTTCGGGAGAATGGTTCACAGGGCCACCGTGTCCTTTATGGTCCCCGGATCTCATCGGACCCATTACCGGCAGAGTATTATTGGAGGACATGATCGTCTTGAGATCTTCAAGCGATTCGGCTTCACTGATATTTTCTTTCAATGTCGTAAGTTCCGTGATCCTGCTACTGAGCTGAGTAGTGTTCCCACAGGTGTTATTATTGTCATTTACCCGTGCCTGAACATGCTTAATTTCTTTTTCGATGGAATCAACAGTTTGAGTTTTCATAAAGGTTAATATGACTTCCTTCAACTCTGCGGCAGTTGAAACTCCACTTACTTCAGAAGATAAGTTTTGAAGGTTTGCAATCCTTTCATTAATCTCTTCAGTCCTGTTGCTGTCTTGAGTGACATTTGTATCGTTCAACTGATCATTTAGTTTGTCAGTCATGTTTCCAAGAGAACTGACTATTTCTGTCTGTACCTCGGTGAAATTATCATCAGTTAAATTTGAAATCTTGTCAAGATCAAATACATTCATTCCGGCAGGTTCCCTGTTCATTTCAGAAGGTCCCATACACTCATTTGCTGGCCTGCGATCTGCCAAAACCTCCTGAAGTTCAGTTGCATTAGATGCTTCACTTACATTTGTGTAGAAGTTTTGGAGCTCAGAAATTTGTTTACTTATTGAATCAAGTATGGAAGTCCGCACACTAGCAAAATTTTCTGCGGTTACATTTCCGGCTGGACCAAATCCAGCGTCCGAATGCGGATGTAGCTTATTGTTTTCTGAAGCAAACGCACATGAGGGAATTAAACACACTATAATTAGCACCCCCAAAATACGCGAAATTGATCTTAATTGTTTTAATTTCATAATGCATCTCCGTTATTTGTTTTAAGATTTCATTTTTTGTATATCCCGTCGGCTTTTGTCGACTAACAATCCTAAATCTACTGACTAAAATATAAGAATACTTACTGAAATAAAGCGATAAATAGATTTAAATTTACAAAATATGGTTTAACTTAAATTAAATTTCAATTTTAACCTTGAATTTAAGATATAATGCATTTTTAATATCCTGTATTTTTTATTTGATAATTAGAATAAAAGTCGCATCTTAGATAGAAATGTAAGTGTGGTGCAAAATTTTTCTAGAAATTAGTTTCTTTTAAATTCTCTCGACACTCAATAGCGAAATTAAAATCCTACATAATTAAGTTGAAAAAACTAAAATAACAAGTTTAAAGGTAATTTAAAGGAAACTGATATGCTTAAGTTGTAAATTAAATAAGTATAAAAGATTAATCAAAAAAATAAGTATTATAGAAGCTTAGATACTAAATTTAATCTTTATTACAAGCTGAATGAATAAGTATACTTTTATTTTTGAATCAAGTATGCACCAGTGTCAGGAATATAGACAATATTGGATTTCATATTGTATTAATGATGATTAGCTTAAAATTCTAAAGCACAGACCACAATAATTATTTATTTGTTAATAAGATCATTAAGACATATTCCTGACTTTTTATTAAGCTATAATCTTATTATGAAAAAGATCTTAAACTTCAAAAGAATCAAATATTTTTATATTATTTAAAAGGTAGATATTTGAACATATAAGACTATATATAAGAATTTATTATATATGATTCAACTTATTTGGGATCACAAATTACTGGATAAAGTAATTTGTATTGAACTGTGAGCAAATATCTAATTTCAGCTCTTTTAGGAGTGATTAATCATTGAGATTTAGGCTTTTCTTATTCCTGCTCGTGTGCATAACCGGAACTGCGTCAGCAGTTGATATTCCGTCAGGACACATATCTGGTTACAGTTTGAATTCAGCGGGAACGACTTATGTATTAACTGGAAATATATTGGCAAACACAAACGCTTTTTCGGTAGCAGCCAATGACATCGTGCTTGATGGAAATGGATATAAAATCGATTGTGGATTAAATGGTACAGGAGTAGGCCTAAAAAGCTATGGTAAGAACAATCTTACTATAAAAAATTTAGTTATTGTACAACACAATTCCGACTCTTTATCTCATGGTATCCTTATACAGAACACTGAAAATACTAAGATAATCAATAGTACAGCGTCAAGTATAGGAGGTGCCGGCATATCTGTAATAGGCAACAATGTAACAGTTGATCGCTGCATTGCGAGTTCTGTTTCAGGCAGAGCCCTGTATTTAAATGTGAATAATTCAATGATTACAAACTCTACGGCTGTATCCTCGTCATCTTACGGAATGGAATTTTCAAATTCCGATACTAATTTAATTCTAAACTGTATTGCACAAGCTTATTCTGGTAATGGAATCAGCTTGATAGCATCAAATGATAACTATTTTTCAAATTGTACCGGATTTTCAAACAGTAGTCATGGAATCTATTTATCGCGCTGTAAGTACAATACTTTTACAGATTCAATCGGTTATACTAATTCAACTTCAAGTGGAGATGGCGTGTATATCTCGGATTCATCAAACAACACGTTTGATCAGGTAACTGCATCTTCCTGTCTTAAGACCGGATTCTTCCTGAATAATATGACAATTTATAATAATTTCACGAATTGCACCGGTGAATCATACGGTGAGGACAGTCTCTATAACGGCATATGGTTTGCTTTTCCGGAACCTGAATGTGCAGGGACCAATATTTACACTAATTTTGTATCTCATTCAAATCTTGTGAAAAGCTCCAAAGACCCTAATTTAGTTAAATTTCTTGTTATAGGCGACTCTATTACAGCCGGAGGTGCAGCAGGCCTTCCATATGGTGCATATGCCTATTATGCAAATCTCTCTCCAGGTAATAGATACTCGTTTTATAACGTGGGTCTTGCCAATGAAACTGCTGACAAAGGCAGATTGAGATTTATAGATGAAGTGAATGCTTACAAGCCAGAATACGTTTCTATTATGTACGGCGCAAATGATATGAAATATAATCGTCCTCAGCAAGATATTATCGATGATATCTTGTGGATGGCAGCAAAAGCCAAAGCATCAGGAGTAACCCCAATAATTTTATTGACTCCAGCCCGCAAAGGATACGAAACCACAACTATCGATCTGGACAAAAACTTAAGTTCCCAGGCTGTTGCAGCCGGTTATCATATATTTAACGTATATGACACAATTGACACGGTTCCCAATAATGGCGATTACGATGGATATAATTCAAAGTATTATGTAGACAACGTACATCCCAATCAAGCAGGTAATAAATTGATAGGAGATGCGTTCGCGAAATATACCCTATCATTGAGCAGTCAAGGGCAGGTACAATCATCACCTAACTTTAAAGGCAAACTGGTGTCTAATCTGATTAAACATATTATTAACTTATTCAAAGTTTAATCTTTTATTGATGTCCGAATTTCCAATTGGAGTAAGAATAAAAAGTAATATACAAAAATATAGATTAGTAAAACTTTATTTTTAAATTTATACCAATGTTATCTCTTTTTAGCTAAGTATCTTTTTATTTTCAAATGTCAATTAGAGGATTGGCTGCTTTAATCTCTACATGCAGTAGATGGATTTGGTGCCTCCATAGATATGCAACGCCATTATAAAATAATTAGGCGGATTAAAAAAGAGGAACATCTAAATAATCTTCAGCACTGATGAATCTAACCTCCATCAATAATCCAACTTCAACACTCAAAAATCAGGTGTTTATTGACGGAAGAAGAGAAAGAAGCAGTCAAAGAATTTACCGACACTCAGAAATTTAAGGCACTCTATATCTCATATGTGCCTGAGCTTCAAGCCACCTCAAAACCACATCCAGGTCCAATTGGATCATGATTCAATTGGACCACCTCAATTGCACTAATGAGGTTAAATTGAAAAAAGTTAGTTGGAAAATACACTAAATATAAATAAAAATAGTTATTTATATTCTCAATTTATATCTATATAATAATTTTATCTCTGATATAAAACAGATTATTACAAAGATATTAATAATGAGCAATGGATATTTAAAATCAAATTTGTTCCAGGTTAAACCAAGATATAATTTTTAGAGGTTTAGATGACACTTACTGAAGTTTTAAAAACAATTAAAATGAAGTTGGATCCCTCTAAAGTTATGGATTCGCTCGAAAAAAAAGCTAGTTTTTCTGAGGAATTAGACAATCATTTAGATGGTAACAATTTAGGGGAGGATTTTAAAAACAATCCATTTGATAAAAAATCTACTGCGATAAGGATCTCACGAAATGAAGTTGAACCTCTTATCGAATTAACTGACGTATGGAAAATTTATCAGATGGGAGAGACTGAGTTTGCAGCCCTTAAAGGAATTAACCTGGAGATTTTCGAGGGGGAGTTCCTTGTAGTCCTGGGTCCGAGCGGAAGTGGAAAAAGCACCCTTATGAACCTGCTTGGCTGTCTGGATTTGCCTTCAAAAGGCACGGTTTTTCTAAATTCTAAGGATATTTCAGAGCTTGATGAATCGGAACTAGCCCTGATCCGCGGGCAGATGATAGGATTCATTTTCCAGAGT
>JAUPKV010000545.1 GCA_030837265.1 Methanobacteriota archaeon | reverse complement strand
GGTTAAAAATCTTACAAACAATTTCTTAACTTTTACAAATAATTCCTTTTTAAAAGTTTTTACAGAAAAAATTATTTTGAATAGTTAATAGATATAGGTCAACGTTTTAAAAAAGGATACATTTGTCATCGGTTAGTGTACGGTTTGTAAAAATATGGCACTTTTGATATATTTTTATGTAAGTTTTTCAAATGAATCGAAAATAGATAAAAATGTACAGTAAATAAAGTAGCCAGTTTTTAACTAAAGTAGCCATTTTAAGTTAATAAATTTCTTATCAGAATGTGTATGAAAATATATTTTATTATTTAGAAATTAGGAAAACAGGTGAGTAGATGGAACCGATAATTGAGGTCAAAAACCTGGTTAAAACTTTCGATTCAAGAGGTAAAAAAATCACCGCAGTGAATGATGTTAGCTTCACTGTTTTTAAAGGAGAGATTTTTGGAATGATAGGTCCAAACGGGGCTGGCAAATCTACTACTTTTTCCATGCTGACCACATTAACAAAGCCTACAAGCGGCAATATAAAAGTTGCAGGCTTCGATGTCGGAAAACAGGATGACAGGATAAGACCTATTATCGGTATAGTCCCCCAGAAGCTTAGTCTTTACCCGCTCCTTACAGCTCGCGAAAACCTGAAGCTTATGGGTAAACTTTACAATATTCCGAAAAATGTGATAGAAGAGCGAGTTGATTACTATCTACGACTTGTAGGTCTTGAAGATAGTGCTGACCGTTTCACAGAAGGCTTTTCAGGCGGTATGAAACAGCGCCTCTCCGTAATCTGTGCAGTGATGCATGACCCTCAGATCTTGTTTTGGGACGAACCTTCAACTGGTCTGGACCCACAGACAAGGCAGGCTATCTGGAAACTTGCTCGGAAATTCAATGAAGATGGAAAAACCCTGATTTTTACAACTCATTACATGGAAGAAGCAGAAAATATCTGTGACAGGGTTGCTGTAATGAATTTAGGCAAAATGGTTGCTCTGGATAAACCGGAAGTTCTGAAGGAAAACTCGGGGAGTTCAAATCTTGAACAGGTGTTTATGCACTTTACGGGAGAGGATGTGTGTAATTAAATGACAATAAAAACGGAACTAATGGATTCGTTAGCAGTAGCGGAAAAAGAATTCAAAATTCTTTCCAGAAGAAAAGGGGTTATAATTCCTTTGTTATTATTCCCCTTAGTAATGATGGTTTTCTTTGGCTATGGAATGGGAGGGGCGTTAAGAGATTCTCCTTTCCTTATTGTCAACAGTGACACTGGCAAAGCCTCAAGCTCTCTTGTTCAGGAAATCGGGAGTTATACCACCAAATATGATAGTTACCCGATGTTCTCGGTAACCTATACAAAGGACATGTCGCAGTCTGAGGCTGAGGGCAAAATAAACGCAGGGATCTATAAAGGCGCTCTAATTATTCCACCGGATTTTAGTGATAACATAGCGAAAAATCAGAGTACCACTTTAACACTTTTGACTGACTCCTCAGACACTACCGCAAGTGTAACTATCATAAATACTATCAAACAGCTGTTGACAACAACCGGGTTATTAAAAATAACCGGGCTAGTATCTTTAAACATCCCTAACATTTACGGCAGTCTGGAATATCTGGATTTCCTCACACCTGGCATTATAGCCCTTACGATATTTTTTGGTTCAGTAATGACCACAGGTGCTGCGATTGCAGAAGAAAAGGAATCCGGCACGCTTGTTCGTATGATGATGACACCTATTAGTAAAAGATCTGTTATTCTCGGGAAAACTATCTATCAGCTAATACTGGAATTAGCCAAAGCTGTTATCCTGATACTTGTAGCATATTTTCTTGTGGGATTCCGTATAAATGGTAGCTGGCTTCTTGTTGCTCTGGTACTTATCCTTTTTACTCTTGGTGGTGTCGGAATGGGGATAATTCTGTCGGCTAAGGCAGAAAGTATGGAATCTTTTGATCAATTAGCTATGCTGGTCACTATGCCATCTATGTTTCTTACAGGTGTGTTTTTTCCTTTGAGTTCGGCTCCAGTCTGGATGCAGTATTTAGCACGTTGCGTGCCTCTGACTTATGCGATTGATGCCATGCGTACCATCATGGTAAAAGGTCAGGATTTGAATGCGATATCTTACGATTTGATGATACTCGCTCTCTTTGCATTTATTACTTTCACTTTAGGTGTTCGTCTATTTAGGAGGGAAGCATAAAATGAAAACGGAAACGATACTAATTACTTCTCTATTGCTTTTAATGATATCGGGCGCAGCAAGCGCTTATGATTCACCGGGTACTTACAGTATCCCCCAAAGTTTCGATCTTGGACAAAACTATTATAACGTATATGGCAGCCCCGACCTTAGCGCCAATATTATTGGTGACACTGAATTTGATAGGGACCAAACTCTTACTTTAAATATCGACTTAATGAACAAGGGAAAATTATCAGGACTCGAGAATGATAGATCTCCATCAACATCGGATGAGATCTTTGCTGCCCAGACTGAAGCGAAACTGGAAAGCAGTGTAGTTGACGCTACGAATGTAGTAGTTTCTCTTTCAACAGACCCTGGCAGCTTTATTGAAGTCAAATCTGCCAGCCAGCAGATAGGTTCCATAAAGAGCGGACAAAATTCACTGGCACCGGCGAAATTTGACATAAAAATAGATAAAAAAGCAAAGGCAGGAGAATATAACCTCTACCTGAACCTTACCTATGATTACCAGAAAAACGTCCAGATTTCGGATCCGAACGCAGTTGCCCAGACCTATGATGTGAGCCGCTGGTATGGCATGATGGCCCAGAACCAGACTTTAAAAATAAAAGTAAAAAATAAGGCTGATTTTGAGATAGTGAATACTACCGGCAGCCTGAATCCTGGCGGAGAAACTGTAATTGATATAGTGATTAAGAATACCGGTGAGGAAGAGGCAAGAAATGTTAAAGCCATAATAAATCCAGCCGATCCTCTTAGTACAACCGATAGTATGGCATTCCTATCAACCCTGGTACCTGGAAATACAACTGTTGCACACGTTAAAATCAAGGCAGACAGTGCAGCTGTACCAAAGACCTACGGAGTTGACACCGTATTGAAGTACGAAACCCCAGAAGGTGATACTAATTATTCCGATACTCTGCAGGCTCCAGTAGAAGTAAAGCAAACAGGATTCTTCCAGAGCATATTTGGATGGCTTTAATTCCGGACTAATCTACCACGTCTACACATGTTCATTATGATAAAAATACAGGAACTCATAATTGCAGTTGCTCAATTCATT
>JAUPKV010000544.1 GCA_030837265.1 Methanobacteriota archaeon | reverse complement strand
TGTTATTGATTTAAATGCTATGACGATTATAAAAATATAAAGTAATAAATACGCGAAAGAAACAACTTCAAAACAAAACCCTATGCACGAAGTTGGAAAAGTAAATCACGTAACTATCTAATATATTTAAATCATGTGATCCACCATGCCCAGAAAATACATCAACAAAACAACCCACTTCATCCTCCACGATGACGGCACATTCGACGTTTATATTAATAAGAAATTCAAAGATTGTGGACTCTATGAGGAAACCCCGGACACGGTAAAATTAGATTATTTTAAACATTCTTCAATATTTATAAAAGACGAAGGATGCTTAATTTCTGAGAACTGCAGAATTTGGTTAGAGGACAGAATGATTAGTGTTCCTGGTGGTATTCTTAATAATGGAGTGTTCATACCTCATAGTGAGAGTAGGAGTACTATTTAAAATATATTGAAATCTATGTCTATAAAAATGTGTGAAGCTGCAAAAAAAGAATTGATTTTATAGAGGGCTCTTATTGAAAAGAGAATAAACATGACTGAAAGTTAAAAATCAGGTTTTAGAGAGATTGAAACTTTTTTACAGCTCTAATTATATCTTTTATTAGATTGAAAAGGAATCCATTTTTTGAATTTTTTCGCCCTAATGGAAAAATAGTTTTCTGTAATTACACATGCTTCTTTTACGTCAGAATCTATCTAGGATTCAAAGGACTTTTTCTAAGATTAAATATTGGCCTGGAATTCAGTTATATACGTTACGAATTATTTTGAATATTCACTCTGATTCACGCGCAAGATCCACTAAAACAAGGATTGAAACTTGTAGACTCTTCAGTTGTGACTAGTGTCATAGAAATTTAATTATTGAGCATTTATTTTGATAGCTTTTCATAAGTACAACGAGATTTATGGCTTATTAAAATGACAAATAATTATATTTTTGAGACATTGGATAATACTCCATTGGTCATCGGTTAAGGAGTTGTCTTGCCTGTGTGTTACCAGTTGGATTTCGGGACAAAAACCCCAAACTAAAATAGGGAGATTCAAGTATATTCATTGGTGAATAATATATGGAAGACACTTTCAAAAAGATTTACCAATTAAAGCTTTCCATGAAGGGTATTGTCCCTCAGATCTGGCGGAGAATCCAGGTGCCGGAAAATTATACTTTCCTGGATCTTCATAATGCTATCCAGGCTGCAATGAATTGGGACGACTACCATTTACACGAATTCGAAATGAAAAATCCAAATACCGGAAAGCTTGTAAAAATTGGGACGGAAAACGAAGATTACGATGATTTCAGTGATGAGTCGCTTGTGCCCGAGGAGAAAGCCAAACTCTCTAAATTATTTACACTGGAAAATAAGGATGCCCTGTACACATACGATTTCGGAGATGACTGGCAGGTAAAAGTCAGGCTTGAAAAAATACTTCCGAGAAAAGAAGGGGTAGAGTATCCTATCTGTATTGCAGGAAAAAGAGCAGCTGTCCCTGAAGACATCGGAGGGATATGGGGCTATGAAAATATGCTGGAGATCCTGAAGGACCCGGAGCAAGAGGAATATGAAGAAACTGTGGAATGGCTAGAGGAAGATTTTGATCCCGAATACTTTGATCCAAAAGACGTTTCGTTCTGAAGCTACAAAAACTTCCGGGTTTGTAATTCGTCATTGTTCAGGGAATTTTCATGTCTGATAGTTATAGGTTCTTAACAGAAGCGACTGAAGCGGAGAACTTAGAAGCTTCCAATAAAAATATATATCTATTGCTAGCAGCAATAGGTAAAACGTTATCGGTTTGTGAAAGTATAGGATGTAGATACATTCTTGTTGACTCGAAAAAAACTCAATTGGCTTCTATCAAAAAAAGAATTCAAAAAAACGAATTCAAACTTGTAGAGAAATATAAAAATCGAGGATTCATTCCAATGTATCTTAATATGCAGCCGATAATTGCTGAAATTAATTTTGAGAAAAATTATTAAGTGAATTTTTCAATATTCTGGCCCTTCGCTGTTTTTTCTGGATTGAAAGAAATTATTGAGTTGAAAAGCAATCAAACAAAAGAAAAAATGTCGATTCTGAATTAATCCTCATAAAACAAAGGAACTGACCAAAATGTCAAAGAAAATTGGTAGAAATAATCCCTGCCCATGTGGTTCAGGCAAAAAATATAAACATTGTTGTTTAGGTAGCAAGGTAGCCGCTATAAATCAAACCACTTCAAAATCCGAAAAACCAGGTGTTAGTCAGTTAGCTATTATGAAATTTCAACAGAAATTACTGGATAAGCCCGAAGAATTGGAAAAAATTGGCAAAAAAATTGGAAAATACTCTGGTGACCAGGACATATCCTTCAAAGATTTCATTCTAGGAAGCTGGACTCTTAAAAAAGTAAGAAAGATGAGCACTTCGGAAATAATTGAGAAATTGGAATCAATGAATATCGATTTCGAAACAGAACGTTTCAAAAAACAGGCTCAAAATTATATTTCCGCAATTCAGTTAGCAGAAGATCATTATTACACACAGAATTTTCAGGCACCGGGTCAGGATGAAGATTTCATCTGGTTAGCAATAATTGAATTATGGAACCGGATAATTCCGGAAAAATGCAATATGGAAATGATTGATGATTTAATTCAAGACGGCTATGAAGACATTGAAAACCGGAATTGCAGAGATGGAATGGAAAAGTGGGAAAAAGCGTGGAACATGATAATAAGTATTGTTCCTCCTCATATAAAATCTGTTACGGATGCTGATAAATTCATTTTCGGTCTAACACAAAGTATTTTTAATTGGTGTCAGGATTTTGAAATGGAATTAGGTAACGCAGGGATGGAAGATGACTCTTTTCATATGAAGAGGATTAAATACTGCCAGGATTTCTGCCGGATTTTCCCTCATTCAGATGAGTTAATAATAACAAATATGCTCAGAGCAGAAGCTGAATCAGATACTGAGCTTGGTGATATGGAAACAGAAAAAAAACTATTCCAGGAATAAATTAAGGAATGATAAACATATAACTTCAAATTTTCAGTTCGGGAATTGCTCTATAGTTTTATTTCCCCAAATAATCATTTATGGTGACAAAAATCCTTGACATTATATTTGAATCATTCCTAAGTGGTTTCCGAACAATTTCTGCGGTTATATTGACGGGAAGATACGTATTTGTGATTTTAAATGCGAAGTTATCTACCAAGACCTTGATTTCATTACTTTACTTTCTTTGCTGAAAAGGTAGAACTGTCTCCATGATGCAATCTAAACTCGCCTTCGAATGCATCTGTTTCTTTGATCCTGACCCAACCACTACCAAAGACAGGGTCACACTCATCATTTCCTCCCCAGGTGAATTCAAATCTTTTGCTATCAGCATAATCAACGATCCTTCTATCTATTTCGCCACAAACCAAACCAAATTGAAAATACCCGTTGTTGTCTGGCTCTATCTTAATATAAGCCTGAACGTCCATATTGAAATAGTCCTCATCCCATAGTTCCATTTCATAAATGTGCCATGTTCCTGTGAAGTCCATATTTTTGACTTTACTTTCTTGCATGATAATTACGCTATACAATATCATGAATTTGAGTTTTCGGAGACGATTTTTATGAGGCGAAACCTGATCATCACATTCGGTTAAATGCTTCAGCACGCTACTGGAGATTTGAAAGCCAAAATTGAGATCCCATCAAATTTGAAGAGGAGAAGTAAAAAAAGCAGAGAAATGAGTATCCACTATACTGTAGGCATAACTGAAAATTTATTTTTCCAAAGATTCGATTTCATCGTCAAGATGCTTTATAAGTTTCAGACAGGTCTGAAGCCGGAATGCAGCACTTTGAGAGATTTCTCTGTCCAGAATATATCTTATCTGACCATGTTTTTTATGAACAGTTGGAGAAAGGCTTGCGATAATCTGGTCAACGCTTTTACCTGAAGAGATTCCAGATAGGATAATTCTACCATTCTTACCAAAAATGTCTGTCAGCACATCTTTTAGATGCAACATTTCAGATGCAAGAATGGAATGAGCTTCATTTTTTAGATCGGTTCTTTTTTCTACAAGTGTTAGCCGAAGCCGAACGTATGACCGAAATTCCCGCTGATTTTTCGCAAAAACTCTTGATGGCTGAACCATCTTATTCAATGCGAGTTGTGCAATAAATTCGGAATCAATCTTATC
>JAUPKV010000543.1 GCA_030837265.1 Methanobacteriota archaeon | reverse complement strand
CGTCCCAATCCTCAGAAAGTAAACACGGCTTTCTTGGAGTTAGTTATGGGAACAGTGGATCTGTGGAGGCACCTACGCTTGGAATTTCCATCTGGATGCCACAGGCAAAATTATATTTAGAAGCCCTCAAGAAAATTCCATCTTTGCTTACGGTGCCTGCAGGTTGGATTATCCTTTTTGGTCTTCCTATCTACGGATTTGCAGGTGAAGGATTCCGCGGCTTTTCAGGAACGATCATGCAGTTTTATCATCCTGTAGGCTGGGCAGAACCTTTAGGGCTTGGGATTTTCTGGATTGCAAATACTTTACTCTGGATTGGTTGGTTGAACTTTTATGTAGGGCTTTTCAACTGTCTGCCTGCTGTGCCTCTGGACGGAGGACATGTATTTAAGGACTATACATATTCTTTAGTATACAGGTTTACAAGGAGTGAGAAAACATCGGAAAGAATCTCAACCTCTATCACAGCAAGTTTTTCGATTCTTATCCTTTTCTCGTTTGTGTTTATGATATTTGGACCTTTTTTAGGACAATGGATCGGGGCCTGAACATGATAAATCCGGACCTTCGGGAAAACCGACGGCTCTGGGTTTAAACTACATTTCTTTTATTAAACTGCCAGCAAATTTTCATCAGTTTTACGAAATTAGATATGCATTATTGATAAAAATCAATCAGTAACAGCTATAAGAGATTTCAGCTTAATCTTTAGCAGGAAAGCAAAAAAGGCAGGACGCCAAAAATGTTCATTTTAAGGAGAACGAAAATAGACATTAAAACTAGGCTTCGGAAGATATTTCATAAGAAGTCAAACATTGCATACAGATTTGCAATAATACTCCTGCTCATATTATATATTCTTGTTTTTGAATATCTTATGATTCTTGATAATCAACCCAATAATGCAAATATCGTGACTGCCATCTATTTTGCTTCAAGTACTATTTATACTGTTGGCTATGGCGATGTTGTCTTCAGGTCACTGGTAGGAAGAGTTTTCTCAGTAATTGTGCAGATTGTAGGTGTCATTCTGATATCGGGTTTTCTTGTGAATTATGTTGTTACTCCCTGGATGGACAAAGTTGTCAAGCTCAGGCTGCCGAAAAAAGTTTTTTCCGGAATGAAAGACCACATTATTATCTGCGGATATAATCAGCTTGTTGAAACCCTGATAGATGAGCTGACTGAGCAGCAGTTGATGTTCGTAATAGTAGATGACGAAGAAGAGTTGATCAGGGAACTCTTTGATAAAGATATTCCCTGTATTTTAGGAGTCCCGAGCGATAACCAGACACTCGTAAATGCTGGTATTGAGAAGGCAAGACTCCTTATTGCAAACAAGTCTGATGAAAAAAATGCAAATATCGTGCTAACTGCCCGGGAGTTTGGTCATATCAACATTATTGGTATTGTTGAGGACAGGTCAAACTCAAAATATCTCAAGTATGCAGGAGCAGATACCGTTGTCTCTCCAAAATCAATGTTCGGGCAGTTTATTGGAAAAAAAGCGATGGATAGACTCGTAAGCCGGGTTACGGGAGCTACTGAGATTTTTGAAGGGGTTCATATAGTTGAGTTTCCCATCTACATGAAAAGTCCTCTTATAGGCAAGACTATTAAAGAAGTTTCCATCCAGCAGCGTCTAGCAGGTGCAAGGATTGTGGGAATATGGAGAAGCGGGACTCTCTCCTTTGATCCGAAGGAAGAAGATGTAATTCAGGAAAACTCAGTTATACTGGCTATAGGAAGCCCGGAAGGACTTTCAAAACTGAAGAAATTGACACACTAATTCGGTAACTTGATATACAGTATGAATTTTATATTAGTACGGATTCTAAAATTTCGGGGGTAAAAATGGAATCGAAAGCGCATCATCTGGTTGTACTCGGTTATGGGGACGTTGGAAAAAGTATAGTAGACGTGCTATCCGGGGGTTTATTTCGATTCGTAGTTGTAGACTCTAATGAAAGAGTTTTCGAAAACGTTGATTTTGAGTATTTGGTTGGCAATGGCTCGGATGAAGAGATATTGATTGCAGCAGGAGTTAAAACTGCTTCTTTTATTTTTGTAGCCCTTAACGACGACACCAATGTCATTTTTGCAACATTAATATCGAGGAGCCTGAATCCGGAAGCTACAATCGTTGCAAGAGCAAATTCCGTAAAATCTATAGATAAAATTTACAAGTCTGGGGCTGATTATGTCGGTTCACTTTCTATAGTAGCAGGTCAGATGCTTGCCAAAATGACTGCAAATTACATGGGAAAGAGTTGTAGAATTGATGAAGATATAATGCTTTACGAAGGTATAGAGATAGAAAAGCACCATGTCAACAAAGGCTCTTTTCTTGAGAATAAACGGATAGAGGACCTCGATCTTGAAAACAAGATTGGATGCACAATAATAGGCATTGAGAGAGGAAAACTTATTATAACCAGCATTACCAATCAGACAGCCATAAAAGCTGGAGATACTATCGCAGTTGTGGGAAGCAATAAGCAGATCTCCGAGTTCAAGGAAAAATACCTTGATTAACTGTTTGCTTACAAAAAAACATCCAAATTTTTAAGGAAAGAGTTAATTACTCAAAATAGATTATAACATAACGAGTTTTTATAATGAGTTTTTGAGACTAAGATGTGATAATATGGAGAGTTTGT
>JAUPKV010000053.1 GCA_030837265.1 Methanobacteriota archaeon | reverse complement strand
GAATAAAACCAAAGCATTTGAAGAAATCCTCAAACTGTGAGTTCCATTCAGAATCAGATGATTTTAAGGCTCTTTTGATAACAACCTGTTTCATGTTATCATAGAGAATTTCCTGTGTAAATCCTCCAAAGTACTCAAAAGAGTTCAGATGACACTGAATAAGAGTGGAAGTATTTATGCTCAATGTAAATTCAACATATCTCATCCTGGAATATCCAAGAATCATGTTAAAGCAAAACAGTTTCTTTACCTTTCCATCAACTTCAACTGTTCCTAACTCTCCCCAGTCAACCTGAGCCTGTACACCTGGTTTTGTTTCATATCTGAGTACTGCAGGGATTCCCTGCTCAGGTCGGACTTTTTGTACGAAGTCCTTGACTATGGTTTTTCCTCCATCAAAACCCATTTCTTTAATTTCCCGATAGAGACGAGCAGTAGTATAGGGACCTTCTTTGAGTTTTTCAAGAATGTAAGGTTTGAAAGGATCAAGCTTGCTCTTTCTTCCAGAACGTTTCTGGGGTTCGGGCAAGGTTTTCAGCCGAAGATATTTCCTCACAGTTTTCCTGTCAAAACCTGTTTTTCTGGAGATTTCACTTATGCTAAAGCCTTATGAATACAAATCTCGTATCAATAGCCATTCCTCCATTTTCAACATTATTTAGGATCCTCGAGCTTTTCTCAAGGATTGGAAATTGGGGAATTTTAATCCGGCTAAAATGAGGAATTGTTCACCGGCCTTGACAATGCATGGAAGTACGAACAAAAAGAGGAACTATGGCGTGCTTTCCTAATGAGAATTCTTGAAAATTTGAAGGTTGAAGAGACTGAAATAAAAGGTTTGGAAACTAAGAATTACTCCGAATCCTCAGATAAAATCTCATTTTCCATGAAATATTTAAAAGATCATTTTTTGGGCTGTGAAATTAGCAGAGAAAATATATCGAATCCAGATAATTTGATCGTTAAACTGTGTGATGATAGTCCCTTATCCCAATACCTACACAAACAATTTTCTAATGATTTGCTGAAAGAATTAGAACATTATAAAGAAAAAATCGATCCTCCGAGTGAGGAACTTCAAAATTCCTTAGTTAGCGAAATCAACCTTCTGATTAAAGGACCTAATCTTTACGATGAAAAACGGTTTGAAAATATAAAATTAACTGATGAAACTAGAAAATTAATTAAAAAGAAAAAGTTTGCAAGGACAGAACTCTCCCGTCTCAACAAACAATTAATAATAGAAGCTTACTTAGATCAAAACTTAAACCAAAAGATAGAAGATCTTCAGGAAAGCCTCTATCAGGACATTGACCGGGAGGAACCTTTTGATATTGAATTTAAACCTAGTAAGCTGGTTAAAGGAACTGTAAAACTAGGGATCAAATCAGGTTTTCCTTTACCAATGGGAGAGATATTCACTGACTTTTTTGGAAAGGATGATGCGTTTACCGATCTATTAGACACGGTATATGTGAATAAAAGACACATTCACATAAAAAAGATCCAGTTAGTAGAGGAGTTCCAACATAGCTTTGAGAGTATTATTGAGGAGTATTACGGAAAGAATAATGAAAGAGTTGTAATTTTTATAGATGATCTGGATCGCTGTCCATCTGAGACGGTACTGGAGATTTTGCATTCGATAAAGCTTTTTTTAGATGTTAAGAACTGTATATTTGTCTTAGGCGTCGACAGACGTGTTGTTTCTAAGATAATTGAAAACAAATATAAGGATCTTTCTATTGAAGGAGATAACTTCCTAGAAAAAATGATCCAGCTAAGTTTCAATCTACCGCCTATCAGTTCAGATGATATGTGGAAATTTGTTGAAACATTGGGCGTTAACGGATTATATGCAGATTATCTATACACGATAATAAAGGACGGTATAGAACTGAATCCTAGGAAAATAAAACGTCTCCTCAATGTTATAGAACTTCAACTTAAAATCGCTTACTCAATTCCAACTATATCTGAGAAGTTAAAATCAGAGGAGACCAAAGAACTATACACTTCACTAATAATTGAGTGGTCGATCATAAGCCAAGAGTACCCCAAATTGAAACATGCTATTTCCAATGAGCCTGAAATTCTATCACTAATCCACAAATATGTAACTGCAGATTCGCAAAAAGAAAAAGTTGAAGCTATTGAATCAAGACTTACGACACTTCTTAAATCCGCTTTAAAAGAAGATAAGATGCAGGAGTTAGTAAAGGAAAATAGTACTTTAAAGAACCTGATAAAAGCATTTCCTTCTCCTGATATTTTCAAAGATGATGACGTTGAGACCGGAAAAGACAAGGGTTATAAAGTTGAGATCGAGAAAGATATAGAGAAAGTAATTCATTTTGGGCAAGTTACTTCTACCATAAAAGGATCTCCAGAGGAAATCGAAAATAAAGGACCAACAAAGGAAGAGACATTAGAAGAAACAAAAATACAAAAGGAAATTGAGAAGGAATCTGAAGAGAAAATTGTTCCAATCAATGAAAATGAAATAAGAGATGCAATCAATAAGGGTAAAAATCAATTTATAGGTATTAATATGCGGGGTTCAGATTTAAGCGGACTCAAACTAGATACAATTAATTTTTCGGGGGCTGATATGACAAATGTTAACTTGGAAGGAGCTAAGATCATCCACTCAAATTTTATTGGAGCAAATATGACAGGTATTAACTTAAGAAAAACTGAAATTAAAAACTCAAGGTTTGATAAAGCTTTGATAGATAATGCGAATTTTGAAGGAGCTATAATAGACGAATCTAAGTTCATACGTGCAAAATTAAACAGCGCCAGATTTGATAGTGATCCCAAACTTACCGATCACGAATTTACAAAACTTACAGATATTGATTTAAGACTTTCAAAATTATGGCATGCAAGTTTAAAAGGTGTGAAACTCACAAAAGTGATATTAACTGACGCCGAATTATTTGGTGCAGATCTTGAAGGTGCTGAGTTCTCTGGAGTTAACTTGAATAACGCTGGACTTATGAGCACAAACTTGCAAGGAACTAAGTTTGGTGATGCTGAATTATCTGCTGTCAATCTTAGAAATGCTAGATTTAATGAGAAAACAGATTTCACATGTAGTCACATCGATAGTGTAACAACGGATAATTTGAAAGGCAGCAATTGGGAAATTGCAAAATGGCCCGGTGAGACTGAAGATGAACTTAAAAGGAAGTACGGATGGTATAAGGATAAATGAAAGTTAGAAGTCTATAAGAAAATTTCCTATTAACTACTTGCAAGAAAAATTTATTTTAAGTATACTGATCTGTGAAGGACAACTTCTTGGCTTCAGCCGTACAACGTTAAATAGATTTATAAAAACATAATTCAGTTAGCAGTTTTAACTAATCAGAAAACAGACCCTAAAGAAAAGACCATTTCAATCAAAAAGGTTCTGCAAAGTGCCCCTTATAAACCTGAAAAAATCACAGTTTTTTCAATTTCGCTTTTCTTACTATTTTCTCAGCAAATGTATTCGGGGTAGATTTGAGCAGACCGCCGGCAGGAAAAATATATTTCAATAGACTTGATCACGAGGAAGATTTCCATTTCATATTCGGCGCTCCAGTTTTGGAAAGATCTAATGAAAAAATGATTCGGTTGACAGTTTTCAGTTAAATCAGAATCCCCCAAAAGGAAAGAGAATTACTTAATCTAAAGAAGCCCTGCAAAGTGCCCCTTTAAAGCTGCAAAAATCACGGGTTTTTCAATTTCATTTTTCTTATCTTCATCTTAACAAATGTGTTCGGTGTAGATTTAAGCAGACCGCCGGCAGGAAAAAATAATCAAACCAAAAAAGTTTACTTCAGAAGAGCTTCGAATTCTTCTACAGTAAGTCCTGAAGCCTTTATCAAGTTTCTTAAAAGTCCCGGTTTCAGTTCTTTGTGCTTCGGGACGGTAAGCGTAACTTTTGATCCTTCCTT
>JAUPKV010000542.1 GCA_030837265.1 Methanobacteriota archaeon | reverse complement strand
CGACGTTTTGATAGATAAGATAATATTTTTCTAAGTATCGCATTGCGATTTTTAGTACCGTTATTCAGTTGGCGATCTTGACAATGAATGCCCCATATAAAATTAGCAAAAAGTAACTGTGTCCAATGCTTGATAGCAATATAGGATAATAGTGGTACCTGTAGTTGCATGGGGGGAAATAAACTTCCTTCTGCAACAAACGAAGTTTTTAAGAATCTTTTTTCTGAACCGGATTCTAATGATGGCAAGGAAAAACAGGAAAGAGGTATACTTTCCGTATCTATTGTTACAGGTATGAAATCCTTCCCTTGCTCTTTAGCCGGGATAAAGAAAAAATCTCCCAAAAATAAATTTCTCACGTGTTCCATATTGTGCTGCGGGCAGCAAGCATGCAAGCTTATACAGGGGTCAGTATCCGAAAATGCTATACGTGCAGGTTTTCCAACTGCCAAAGCTTTGTCTAAAAATCTCAAGACCAGTTCTTTATTGAAGTAAATATCATCACGGTAAACAAGAGTTGGGGAAGTAGATGGAATAATCTCTTCTAACGATGAGACAAAAAAAGGTTTTTCTTCAACTTTTAGATGTCTGAATACATCTTCCTGATGTTCAAAGATTGTTCTGTTCAATACTTGCAATTCGGCAGCTGGTAATTCGAAGGGATGTATTATTTTCTTTGTCTCAAGGACATACCTTCTCATCGACCTGTCCGCAATATATCGAGAGCTCATGCAGGAAATAACATGAATGTTTCCTTTAAAGAGTTTATGGCTAGCAATTGCATAAATTTCTATTTGTATTTTATCGTAACTATTCAGAAAAAGAACGCCGCTAATATACTCTGAGTAATTACAGCATATATTTTTCATTAATTATTAAAGGTTTTTTCCGGTAGCGTTAAAGAATGCATCTTCTAAAGAGAGAGAGTTTTCCACAAGTTTAAAAACCTGGCCTCCGCTTTCAACAATTAACCTGTTGATTTCAGGTTTGACATCTACCTTGGAATTTACGTAAATTTCCAAAGTATGTTCATCTTTCAACTCGGTTTTGAAAACAAAATCCAGATTTTGAACTAAATAAATTATTTCAGAAGATAGATTGTAGACTCCAATTGTAATAACCCCATTTGATTCAAGGTGACGAATTTTTTCAATTGCACTTTCGACGACAAGCTTACCTTTATCCAAAATTCCAACATGAGTACAAATTTCCTGTACTTCAAGGAGGTTATGGGATGAAAGAAATATTGTGATCCCTTTGTTATTGAATTCATGAAGAATTTGCCGTATTTGACGGATTCCGACTGGATCAAGGCCATTTGTGGGTTCATCGAGAATTAATATATTGGGATTATTCAAAAGAGCCTGCGCAACCCCTAGTCGCGTCTTCATGCCATGAGAAAAATAACCCACTTTTTTGAACATTTCATTACCAAGTCCAACATGGTCTAATAAATATCTGGATTGCTCCATGCTCTCTTTTTTACTCAGACCTTTTAATCTACCGTAATAGACCATGTGACTTAAGGCAGTACGCTCATCATAAAAACCGGAATCCTGGGGAACCAAGCCCAGAATATGTTTAATCTTTTCTGATTCGGAAGACAAGTCCATGTCATTAATAAAAATCTGTCCTTGCGTAGGTATTGAGAGTCCGGATAATAATTTTATTGTCGTTGTTTTACCAGCACCATTTTGACCCAAAAAGCCGTAGATACTCCCTTGATCTACATTTAAGGAAAGATCTTCCAGAACGAAGCGAGAGCCATATTTTTTATACAAGTTTTTGGTAGCGATAGACACAGTAATTATAAATCCCTCCTTTTAATGTCTACCAAACTCATAGATAAATAGACTGATATGTACAAAAGCATTGAAAATAAGCTTTCAAGGATCCTGAAATATCCAGCCTTAAACGAGAAGTCTGTCATGAAATCAATATTATTAGCACCGTAATAAAACGGAGTTAAAAATTTTAAATAATTACTATCTCCTTTCAAATAGAAAAATATCAAAATCCCAAGGAAGATTGTAGACATTGTAAATGATATTTTGTTATTGTCAGACAGTGTTGAAATTAATAAAAAAATACTTATGAAACAACCCAAATAAAGGTTTGAAAAAATCCAAAACAAAACGATATTCTCAAATTGAAAGGCATTACCTGCGGAATATTGCTGTATTAAGCTTATAAGTGCAATTCCGGAAGAAACGGAAATGGACACCAAAAACAAAAAGAAAAACTTTCCCAATATGAAAGATGATCTGTGAACCTTGGAGATAACGTATCTTATTGATCCGGTTTCGATTTCACTGCTTACACTATCAAAAGATGTTATCATAACCATAAAAGGTCCGATAAACAATACCACCAAATATGAAATCAAAGTATATGGGATGCCCCTGAAATTTTGAAATAAAAAAGGTACATAAATGCTGTAGTGCATTGCTAAAAAACAAAGGAAGATAAATATTCCACCAAAAAACCATACATATCTACTTTTTGAACCCCTTAACATTTCATCTTCCTCAATAATCTGTATTTCCGAAAAATTCATATTTTCTCACCCTGTTTATTCTTACTCATATTGGAGGCAACTAAAGCTACAAAGAATCCGATTATTGAATGGAAATAGAACATGATGAGCAAAAAGACAAGAATAAGATATAAAGGTGTACCTCCAATATTTTGCTCAGTTACAGCATTGCTGTCATACAGCTAATGAGGGAATAGCTGCTACAAAGTAAAGTAATTACTAAACTCCCATTTGACTTGAGGGTTCTATAACTGCCATAGTACACTTTTCATAAAAGTTTATATGGCTCTCCGCTTTTTCGTATGGATATCGTCACAAAAACCAATGCGAGTAAAATGAAAAAGTATCTTATCCATAGAAATAGCGAAGAGTCAATGGTGATATACACATAATGATTAGATCTGGGTTTAGAAATGGGTTATATCAAATTAGTAAAAAATATGACAAATATAATATTCAGACCTACCCTTTTAAATTGTGCAGGCAATTCGAAGTATTTCGTTTTGGGTGGTGCATGGAACGACATATTGTTTAATGGAATTGTAAGGTGATTACAGGAAAATCGGAAAAAATAAAATTTTAAAAACATTAAGCTTCGGACACAAAGTCTCTATGGCTAAGGAATGTAGAT
>JAUPKV010000541.1 GCA_030837265.1 Methanobacteriota archaeon | reverse complement strand
CTGGTTTCTGACGGATATGGAATTTACCTGAAAAAAGCCGAAAACATTACAATTGAAAACAATAATGCATCTCAAAATGGGTGTGGAATTTACCTGGAAGATTCCAGCAGAAATACCCTGAGAAATAATGAAGCAAGTCATAATTGGCTCAATGGGGAAAAGTATAGAAATGGTATTCTTCTTAAAAATTCAAATAACAACAAGTTAAGAGGGAACAATATATCAAGAAATTGGGATGGTATACGCCTCGAAAATTCTTCAAACAATGAACTGAGCAAAAATGCAATTATAGATGACTATTTCTGTATTAGTCTTAGAGATTCAAATGATAATAAACTTCTTGACAATACAGTCAAATCAATTGGATATTCATTTGAAATCACACTGGCGAAATCTCTTAACAATACTTTGCAAGGTAACAGTGCAGGTTTTATGACTGAAGTTACAGTATCGTCTGGCCCTGAGAGCACAAATAATACACTTGAAAGTAACCAACATATTGGAAGATCTTAAAGTAGTTAGTTTCTATCAGAGGTTTAGAGGTACAGTTTAACAGAGTCTCCGCTGTTAGAGCAATAAAAAGCGAATATGAGCTGTCGTTGACGAGAAAAGCCGAAAGGATTCTTCAGCATGTGCTGGAAAAATTAAGTAGAACGTGAGTGAAAGGTGATGATTTGTGAAAGATGATTTCCAAAGGCCGAACTGAAGCTGTCCCAGACTTATATTTTGAGCCATTTTAGCAACTCCGGCTCAATCATTGGATTAACAAAATATTTCTTGGATTTACCTTCTGCTTCGGAAAAAATGAGATTATCCTCTTTTAATCTTTTTATATGCCAGTGAGTAGTGCTTTTGTCCAAACTCAGTTTTTCTGAGAGTTCCTGATTTGTAATCTCAGGATTCTCCAGAATGTTAAGAAGTATTTGTTTTCTGGTGTCACCTTTGAGATGTGCTACTATTACTTTTTCATCGTCTGTGAAAGTATTGGAGTTTTGAAAGGCTCTTCTGAACTTTCCTTCTTTCATTAAAGTCAATTTCTCTTCGGCTTTGAGTATCTTTAACTGATATCTTACACACCCCCGGCTAATTTCCAGGTCTTTTGAAATTTCAGACGGTGTACACCCTGGCGTATTCAATACATAATTAATGATTTTCTTTCTATTTTTATATTTATGTAGATTTTTTATTTGACCGAGAATTACGGGAATCAATTTGAAAATTGAGACAAAAGCGACCAGATACCCTACTATGTAAGCGATCTTAATTGCTAAAGGAAATTCCCAGAATGTAAGAGTCCTATCCGCCCCACTCATATCGACAGCATCACCTAGTTTATCTAGCTCTTCCTGGGATGGGCAGGGACCAACGATGTATCCTCCGGTATCTGCACTCGCTGTACCTACTACTGCACTTAGTATCAAAATTAAATATAAGCCTTTTTTCCACATTTCCGGCTCATAACTAGGATCGATTTAGATAGTATAATCTTCTGTTCCTGTTACCCTGTACCCGTATACTTCATATCTCCAGGTACCTGTTTCAATTCCGTTTGGATTTTGTATATTCAGGCGAATCCTACCGTTAATCGTACCATCCGCATTGTCATAGTAAGAGCCCAGAACTGAGCCACCAGGCATGTATATCTTAAGCCGGAGCGAGTCAGTCGAGTCTCCCCAGTTAAGGTCTACAACCAGAAGCTTCAAGCCGCTTCCTACGCTTTTTTCATGCAGGTTTGTTTCTCCCTGAATGATAGTATCATAAACTGTCCGGATGCCAATATCTCCGTCAACGGCACGGGTTTCAGTATCAAGTGCAGGTGTAACGGTATAGCCACTTGAGATTTCTGCTTTATCCGAATTTTCAGTTGTTGCCGCCGCAGTGGCGGATAGAAAAAACAAAGTTGCCAATATTGTCCAAAGCATATTTTTTAACATTGTTACCTCTCCTTTTAACACTTATTAAAAGAGTTTACATAAATCTTGTGGCCAAATCATCCAACTATTAATCTAATAGCTCTACAAATCTTAAAAAAATCGAATTTAAATTTGGATACACTTTCAGTTGGATGATTTGGCCACAAATTAATTATAAGAGTAAATTCATGGAAAAAGTGAACATTAAAAAAGATGTTTGATGGAGTTCAAATTCTCTCTGGAAAGTTCATTTGAACTCCACGTTGCCCGGAGGCATGATTAATGTTAGTTTTGTGAATATTTAAGGCTTAGCTTAGCTTTCCTGATCCTGCCTCCTGGGGAAAATAACTTTAGGAGTTAGACGAATGACAATGAAGAAGAAATTTGGAATAGGAACATTGCTTTTGACAATGCTACTATTTGGTATGGTATTATGTCTAATACCATCAGCAATGGCTTCTATTGAAGAACAGCAAATCAACCTGACTAAAGATGCTACTCAGTTAAAGATTGAGGCTTTGGAGGCTAAACTAGGCGAAGATGGGATGAAAAAAGTTGCCGATTACCTGAAGTTGGAGGCTTCTTTGCCGGATGTTGTAAAGGCATCTCCATATAGTTGGATTGCTTT
>JAUPKV010000540.1 GCA_030837265.1 Methanobacteriota archaeon | reverse complement strand
TGCAAGGCTTCGCCTTTTTAGAGATCTCGTAAGAGAGTACCTGGCCGGGATCGGAGTACAGACTACCCGGGAGGGAGATGACCTTTTCCTGAATGGGAAAAAACTAACAGTATCAATTGCCAGTACTTCTGCAGTTTCCCAGAAAATTCACTTTGGAATTAATGTTTCTCACGATGTATACGGAAGTATGAAAGAGGCTGGCATCGGCGATGATGACCAGGTTACAAGCTTCATGTATGAGGCAGGAGAAGCGTACATCCGTGAAATTGAAGACATCGAAAGGGACCTCAGGAAATCCAGGCCTCTCGGGGTCGTATAAATGTGCTCTGAAGCTTCAGAATTCTCTTCAGTAAAAGAAGTCTTCTGTTCTGTGCAGGGAGAAGGTCCATATGTTGGCACAAGGCAGGCTTTTGTCCGTTTTTCGGGCTGCAACCTCAGTTGTGAATATTGTGATACGGATTTTGCAAATTCTGCTGCCTGCAATTATGAGAACGCAGAAGGTAGCGGGATTTTTGAGAAAATACCCAATCCTGTAAGCATTGAGAAACTGGAGGCTATGCTTCAGCCTTTTGAAAAGCTCCATTCGATATCCCTTACCGGAGGAGAGCCTTTACTGCATGCAAATTTTATTAAAAATCTGGATTTATCCTACCCTCTTTACCTGGAAACAAATATGACTATGCCTGAGCAGGCTAAAATAATTTGTGATAAGGTAGCCTATGTTGCAGGGGATTTTAAACTCCCCGAGGCAATCGGGCGATTTTGTCCTGAAATCTTAGAAACCCATGTGGAAAATACTATAGAGTGTTTTAAACTTTTAAGGAAAAACAGCTCAAGGGACTGCTTTTGCAAAATAATTGTAGGCTGGAATACGAATTTCGAGAGCGTGATATCAGCTGTAGAATACGTAGCAGATTACGTGTCCTGTGTAATTCTCCAGCCTGAGACGCAAAATGGCAGTGCTGACAGAGTTTGCTCAAACCAGGCATATGTACAAAAAATTTTAGAGCTTCAAAGAAACCTGCTCGAAATGACAGATACGCGAATTATTCCTCAGACCCACCGGATGTGGGGATGCTTATAGTTAATATGAATTTACCCGGAAATGGATTAAACGGATGACAAAAATGAGATTAGGAATTATTGATTACATCGACAGCGCCCATTACCTTCCAGGGCATGGTAAGTGCGGCAGAGTACACGGTCACACATATAAAATTGAGGTTTTAATAGAAGGGGAAGTTCAGGAAAACGGGATGGTAATTGATTTTTACGACCTGAAAAAAGGCATTAAAGAAACTCTTCAGGAATACGACCACACCTTATTAAACGAACTTATGGATTTCCCGAGTTGCGAATACCTATGCCAGCATATTCATTCAAAACTTTTTGGAAAGTTTGGCTTTCCCCTGAAGGTAAAGGTCTGGGAAGGGGAAGGAAAATGGTGTGAAATGGATAATTTCTCAAATAAGCGTTAATGTCAGAAGAAATACTGAGCTTAAGCTTAATTTAAAAAAATTCCACAATATATATCAATGGGCTATGTCATAGGTTTTAACAAGTATTTTAAGATCCACTTCACTGAGTCCTGCAGTAATTTTTAAACTCTGACGGAGGAGAACTAATTTGCCAGAAGAAAATGAGTGTTTAGACAAGAAAAAAAGCTGCCCGGAGTTTAACGCTGAACTCCTGAGGAAAATTTCCGAGCATCCTTGCTATGAACAGAAAGCCCAGCATAGGTATGGAAGAATTCACCTGGCAGTTGCCCCCAAATGTAATATTCAGTGCAATTTCTGCGTCCGGGAATTTGATTGTGTAAATGAAAGCCGTCCGGGAGTTACGAGCAAAGTTCTAACTCCGGAGGAAGCTCTTGAGAAGACAAGAGAGGTCCTGGCAAACTATCCTTTCATCAAGGTCGTAGGAATTGCAGGTCCGGGAGACCCACTTGCTAACGATGCGACTTTTGAGACTTTTGAGTTGATAAGGAAAGAGTTTCCTCAACTTACTCTCTGTATGAGCACAAACGGACTTATGCTTCCTGAAAAGCTTCAGGACCTCCTGCGTGTGGGCGTGTCCACATTAACAGTGACAGTAAACGCTATAGATCCTGAGATCCAGGCAAAAATAGTTAATCATATAGTATATCATGGAAAAGTATACCGGGGAGTCGAAGCCGCAAAAATCCAGATCGAGAACCAGCTTGAGGGTATCAAAGCAGCTGTCGATGCTGGCATAGTTGTCAAAGTTAATACCGTACTTATCCCGGGTATCAATGACAAACATGTAGTTGAGATCGCAAGAAAAATCCATGACCTCGGAGCCTACATTATGAATGTCATGCCTCTGATCAATCAGGGGGCATTTGCGGATATTGAGCCGCCTACAGCAGAGGAAAGGAAGGCTGTTCAGGAAGCGTGTGAACCTTATGTCATGCAAATGCGCCACTGCAGGCAGTGTAGGGCTGACGCATACGGACTTCTATCCCAGGATATGTCACAGATGAGCGAAGAGCGCAGAAAGCTTATAAAAATCCGCACTAAAGAAGATCTGGAAAAAGCAAAATCGGTTCTCGAAAAGAACGGAAAAACGGAAGCTTGAAAGGGTTTAAAAAGCAAAGTTAGAGCGCTCACCCCTTTCCCTTCCTATTTTTAGCTTTACTCGATGGTAATTGCCTTATTAGGGCAGGCATCTTCACATACACCACAGCTAAGGCAATCATCTTCATTTACACATGCAATGTCATCTTCGTTAAGACAAATTGCAGCTGCAGGACATTCGTCAATACAGCTACCGCAGCCCGTGCAGGAATCTGCATTAATATTTGCTACCATTTTTTTCACTCCTTACTGGTCATTGAAAAACTTTACTGGTATACTTTTTATTTATTCAATCTTATATTAAGTATTTAGAACAAAATAGAATAATTTAATAAAAAGTTGTCGCTTTTCTTTTGCAAAACAAAGAAAAAGAGATAAAGGATAACCGAATAGGTACATGTAAAATGCCTCGGGACTTTTTGCCGCCTGAAAAAGAGCAGAGCCTGCTTAAAGGTCACATTTATATTCAGTGATGGTTACTGTTGGGTTCTACAGTGGATCGAAATATGAGATTTCGCCAGACTAGACCTGGTGCAAATGTCTAATCTAAAACAAAAGGAGCTTTACATTGAACCTGGAAGAGCTTGCAGAAAGGATAAAAAATTTCGAAGGAGTTACCCGGAAAAAAATGATTGAGGATATTACTTCAATCTTTAAAACCGTCCGTTCGGAATATGGAAGCGCAATTGTTGATTTTGGAGACGATGCGGCGGTAATAGATATAGGAGGGGACGATGTCATCCTCTTTGCAGCAGATGGGATCTGGGGAAAGCTGCTTGATGCCAGTCCATGGTGGGCGGGCTATGGAGCCGTTGTAGTGAACATAAATGATATTGCTGCAATGGGCGGCAAGCCACTGGCTATGGTGGACGTTGCCTCTTCGAACTCTCCTGCCGCTTGTAAGGAATTTATGGAAGGAATGGCTGAAGGAGTCCGGAAATTCGGAGTCCCGGTAGTAGGAGGACATATCCATCCGGATACCCAGTATAACTCTCTTTCAGTTGCAATTATAGGAATTGTCAAAAAAGATTGTGTAATCAGGAGCGATACTGCAAGCCCCGGCGATCTCGTGATTGCAGCTTATGATCTGGATGGAAAAATAGGGCCGAATTCTCCCTATAGCTGGGATAGTACATCTTTCAAAGAGTCGGCAAAAGTCAGGGAGATCTACCTTGTTACCCAGAAGATAGGGGAGAAGAAACTTGCCACCGCAGGCAAGGATATAAGCAACCCCGGACTTATCGGGACTCTTGGCATGCTCTGTGAGACAAGTGGTGTTGGAGCTTCTGTTGATATTGAAAAAGTCCCAAGACCAGACAATGTGGACTTTGAACAATGGCTGAAAGTTCATCCGGCAACAGGCTTTGTATTTACTGCAGATCCCGAGAAAGCAGAAGAGTGCATTAGGGTCTTCGAAGAAGCAGGCCTTACGGCTGCGGTAATCGGAAATATCGAAAAAGGCTCAAAGCTCGACATTTATGATAAAACAGGCAGGGTAACTGTTTTTGATTTTTCAAAAGATAATATAACAGGCATCAGCCCCGAGTAATCGGATCCTTCTTGCCTGCTTTATTTCACACTTGATTTTACTACTTTTTATTGTTAGCTTTCTAACCAGGCATTCATTTCTTCGAGAAGGAATTTCTCAGCAGCCTGTACTTTTTCAAGAGGTCCTCGCAGGACCAGAATTTCCCTTTCTTCACTATTTGCAATACCTACAAGCATCTTCCTTGTTATCGGCTCGAGGCCAAATTCTTCGACCATGTCGTAAATAATGGATACAACAGTGCCAGGGGGAATTATAAGGTCATATAGCTCTTGATTTTCAAGATCGCCGCTTCCTTCAGCAGTCTCCTTTTCATACTGTTTCGCGGCTATTAAATCATCCAGATTCAGTTTTTTTGTCATCCCAGGATCACCTTTAATCTCAATTTCTTATTTGTAGCTTCTATAAGCTTTTCTTATTTGTAGCTTCTATAAGCTTTTCTTATTTGTAGCTTCTATAAGCTTTTCTTATTTGTAGCTTCTTAATCTCTATCAGCTTAAGCATCTCTGCCGGCTTCCAATTTGCGAGGCAAGACAAATCATTTAATCAAAGTATAAGTCTTTTGTACGCTTGTTAATCGGATATTTTTTTGTATGAACTGATGAAGGACATCTGCTTTTATTCCAACTGCTTCACGAAAAGCCATATTTATAAGTAACTTAAGAAGCTTGTTAAATATATATTAAAATTAATAGCCAGTGTTAAATATGAGCAGGACTGAACTATTATCGTTCACGCTCTAAACAAAAGAAATCTAAAATATAACATAAATTCTGATCTGAAAATATATATGGAAGTCAGATCTTTCTCTCATTAACCATTTATACGAGTCCAGGGGATATGATCCGGACAAAATAATTACGAGTAAACTCTATCTGCGATTAAAATCTCATAAAAGGGGATAAATAATGCAACAGTATAAGTTAAAACGAGGCTTTTCGCCTGATATTGAAAGGATCTATTCGGTAATGCAGGAATGCTTTCCATCGGAAATTTCCAGAGACGGAAAAATCCTTGAAACAGCCTTTGGGGCCATGTCAAGCATAAAGATCCAGATTGAAAATAAAATGCTCTGCGTGGAAACGGTTTCCGATAAAAGTGTAACGGATGACGGTATTGCCATGCAGACCAACAAGGTCTTCAGGGATTTCCTTTTAAAGGCTACCGGATATACGGCAAAGGAACGCGTAAAGAATGCCAAGAAAGAAGTCGGAGAGGCGTAAAATCCTTTCCTGAAGCTTCTTCTTATTCCGATTATTTTAATATCTAAGCCCCGTACCTGAGGTATTTTCTTGAACACGGATTTTCTGGAAAAACTGAAAAGCTTTGAGATCCCCACCTGCCTCCGCGTCTGCTGCGGGACCGACGGCTCGGTTACCTTCCTCCTGGAGATAATGTCCCGAAAGCCTGTAGAAGTGACAACCGAATCCCAATTCACTATTAAAGCCGACCGGGAAATAGCCGCTCTTCTGGACATCGAAGAAGGCAGCGAAGTAAACGACAGGGTAGTCAAACTTTCTGCCGGAGGTACGGTCTTTGTCCACGCCAGATCCCTCTCCCCCCTCGAGCGCATGCCCGATACCATGAAAGAACAGCTAATGCGCGCCGATATCCCCATAGGCCGGATCCTGCGCAGCCATAACCTCGAAACCCGACGCGACATGGGAGAACTCGAAATCCTGGAAGGAGAACCGACTTTCGGTGGCGTTCCCGTCCTTTCCCGTTCCTACAAAATAGTCCACAACAACTACACCCTCATGTGGATAAATGAACGTTTCCCAATAGACAAACGCTGGAGATTATAAAGAAAAGAAGGCTCAACCCAATCTACAGGCTCTAAAAGTGCATACACTTTTAACCTCTTTTAGGTGTCAGTCGAAACCTTTATATCTCTGCTGTGATATTTTGGAGATGCTCTT